>JBNKLG010000071.1:0-14961 GCA_050292235.1 Sedimenticolaceae bacterium
CCAGTCTGGGTTCCAAGGTACTGCAAATTCGCTCTGTCGAGTTTGCGGGAAAATATCGGGTGCCGCTCCGAGTGCTGTCTAGCTTTGTCGAGGGCGAGGGTACCCTCATCACCTTTGAGGAGGACGAGATGGAAGAAGCAAAGATTGCAGGGATTGCCTTTAACCGCGATGAAGCCAAGCTCATTATCCGTGGTGTGCCCGATGAGCCGGGTGTGGCCTTTAACATTCTGGGGCCGGTGAGTGATGCCAACATCGAAGTGGACATGATTGTGCAAAACATTTCCCGGGACGGTACCACCGATTTTACCTTTACCGTACATCGCAACGATTACGACAAAGCGCTGTTAACGCTGAGACAGGTATCTGACCAGCTGGGTGCCAGAGAGGTCGAGGGTGATACTGCTGTGGTCAAACTGTCTCTGGTAGGTGTGGGCATGCGATCCCATGCGGGTATCGCCAGCAAAATGTTCGAGGCACTGGCCAAAGAGGGGGTCAATATCCGGATTATCTCCACCTCCGAAATCAAAATCTCTGTTCTGATCGATGAAAAATACCTGGAATTGGGCGTGCGCGCCCTGCATGAGGCCTTTGGGCTGGAAAAGGGGCAGGCTGCCTGAGGCGAAATCGGGTTATCGGGTTAAAGAATCGTAAATTATCCGTGCAAGCTTAGGCTTTCGTCTAGCTTCAATGTGTTACAATCTCAATAATCTCTGTGTCATATGACACAAGGGAGATAAAAACTACTTGATTGGCTGGCGAAAGGTGATGGGGCCGAGGATATCCGTGGTCCAGCCTACGCCGATGGATTGAACAAGGAGACCTTGGACATGTTGATTTTAACACGCCGAGTTGGCGAAACCCTGATGATTGGTGATGATGTAACGGTGACAGTACTGGGCGTCAAAGGCAATCAGGTCCGGATTGGGGTCAATGCCCCTAAGGACGTGAGCGTTCATCGTGAAGAGATCTATGAACGTATCAAGGCCGAACAGGCTGCTGCTGGTGTACCTAGCGGCAACTGATTTGCCAAGCCCTCTCCCCACTGAAAAGTGGGATTGAAAAAGGCCCCGTTAGGGGCCTTTTTTATTGGCAGGGAGCGAATCCCTTGCTCCTCGTCGCTTGCATTGGCGGCATTGGGTGAGGCAGAAATTACAATCAACGATCCTGGGTGTGTGGCGAAAACATTCCCAGACTTCTTTGCGAAGTTTGAGAGCGTTGTCCAGCAATGAGGATGTACATTGGAAGAAATTGAGGAAATCCTGGGCTTTATCATTGAAATAGAAAAGCTCAAGGGGGTGCGGCGGAAGACAAGACCCATTGGTCTGGAGCGATATGAAAACTCCGCCGAGCATAGCTGGCATGTCTGCTTGTCAGCCTTAATGCTAAAAGAGTATGCGAACGAACAAGTTGATATTGATCGCGTTATTAAGATGCTCCTCATTCACGATCTTGGTGAGATTGATGCGGGAGACACCATTATTTATGCAAGCGAAACCGATGTACTAAAAGGCCGGGAAGCGGCCGGACTTGAACGCATTCTTAGTCTGCTGCCTGGGAATAAAGCCAAGGAATATATGGCGCTCTGGCATGAATTTGAAGCAGGAGAGACAGCAGACTCAAGGTACGCCAAAGCCATTGATAGAGTGCCACCTTTGCTCCATAACCTGTATGGTGGAGGACATAGTTGGCGCAAGCATCAAGTGCCGAAAGAGAAAGTGTTTTCTCTGAATAGCCGTATCAATGAAGGCAGCCAACAGCTTTGGACGGTCATCAAGGCCAGGCTGGAAGAGGCGGTATCAAAAGGCATTCTCAGGTAAGCAAAGCGAAGAGCGAGGGATTGACTCCCTGCGGTCGCCGCTACTGCGCGCTGTGCGCTTCGTAGTCGAACCTGTTGTTTGACATTGAGGGTTCGATCAACGCTTCTGTAAATGAAAAAGGCCCCGGTACCTGAGCCTTTTCGTATGGCGGAGAGCGAGGGATTCGAACCCTCGATGGAGTTTCCCCCATACACCCTTAGCAGGGGTGCGCCTTCAGCCTCTCGGCCAGCTCTCCAGTTCTTTAATTGGTGGGTCATGTAGGGTTCGAACCTACGACCAATGGATTAAGAGTCCACTGCTCTACCAACTGAGCTAATGACCCAATAACTCAAATATGGGGTGGATGAAGGGGCTCGAACCCTCGACAACCGGAATCACAATCCGGGGCTCTGCCAGCTGAGCTACATCCACCATAAACCTTTTCATGCCAGCGACCAAGATGGCGCGCCCGGCAGGATTCGAACCTGCGACCCACGGCTTAGAAGGCCGTTGCTCTATCCGACTGAGCTACGGGCGCATGGCTTTATTGCCTGGTTTCTCTAAATTGTTGGTCGGGGCAGAGGGATTCGAACCCCCGACATCCTGCTCCCAAAGCAGGCGCGCTACCAGACTGCGCTATGCCCCGCGTGCTCAGCGCAACCGTCATTGAGCAGACGCGGAATGATACGCCTCTGTCATGGTTGGGTCAAACCTTCTGTATAATGCCGTCCCATTCTTAATTTTGGGAATCCATTGGGGGGACGATGTTTAGCAAAACCATGCAAATTGCCGACTATGATGAGGCACTCTGGAACGTCATTCAGGCGGAAGAGAAGCGCCAGGAAGAGCATATTGAGCTCATTGCCTCGGAGAACTACACCAGCCCTCGTGTGATGCAGGCTCAGGGTACGCTTTTAACCAACAAATATGCTGAAGGCTATCCTGGTAAACGCTACTACGGTGGTTGTGAGCATGTGGACGTGGCGGAACAGCTGGCGATTGATCGTGCCAAAGCGCTGTTTGGTGCGGACTATGCCAACGTTCAGCCCCATTCCGGTTCCCAGGCCAATGCGGCGGTCTACATGGCGCTATGCCAGCCCGGTGATACAGTGCTAGGGATGAGCCTGGCCCATGGCGGCCATTTGACCCACGGCGCCAAGCCCAATTTCTCCGGTAAGATCTACAACGCGGTTCAGTATGGATTGGATCCAGAAACCGGTGAAATCGATTATGCCGAGGTCGAACGTCTGGCCCAGGAGCACAAGCCCAAGATGATCGTGGCTGGTTTCTCTGCCTACTCCCGGGTGGTGGATTGGCAACGATTCCGTGACATTGCCGATGCCGTTGGTGCTTATCTCTTTGTTGATATGGCTCATGTGGCCGGTTTGATTGCAGCAGGTCTCTATCCCAGCCCGGTGCAGATCGCCGACGTTACCACGACCACCACCCATAAGACTCTGCGTGGTCCCCGTGGTGGCCTCATCCTGGCCAAGGCCAATGAGGAGATCGAGAAAAAACTTAATTCGGCGGTCTTTCCCGGTGGTCAGGGTGGCCCATTGATGCACGTGATTGCTGCCAAGGCGGTGGCGTTCAAAGAGGCAATGGAGCCAGGATTTAAGACTTATCAGGCCCAAGTGCTGCAAAATGCCCGCGCCATGGCTCAAATCTTTATCGAACGCGGTTACGATGTCGTCTCTGGTGGAACTGATGATCACCTCTTTTTGGTGAGCTTTATTCAGGCGGGCCTGACCGGCAAGGATGTGGATGCCTGGCTGGGTGCGGCCAATATCACCGTAAACAAGAATGCCGTGCCCAATGATCCTCAATCGCCTTTTGTCACTTCGGGTATCCGGGTGGGCACGCCTGCGGTGACCACCCGGGGCTTCGGTACCGATGAGTGCTGTGAGCTGGCCGGTTGGATGTGTGACATCATCGACAGTCGGGGTGATCAGGCCATGATTGATGCGGTCAAGGAGAAGGTATTGACCCTTTGCTCTTGTTTGCCGGTCTACTCCTGATACCGAGCCAGAGATGTATTGCCCCTTCTGTAGCGAACCCGATACCAAGGTGATCGATTCCCGTCTGGGTCCAGAAGGGGAACAGGTCCGGCGTCGGCGTCAATGCACCGCTTGCGGCGAGCGTTTCACCACCTATGAAACCGTTGAGCTGGTAATGCCACGTATCGTCAAAAGTACCGGTATTCGCGAGACCTTCGATGTGGCCAAACTGACCAACGGCATGAGCCGGGCGCTGGAAAAACGCCCCGTGGGGACGGATCAGATCGATCGGGCCATTCACCGCATCCGTCGCCATCTCATGGCGACAGGGGAGCGTGAGGTGCCAAGCCGACTGGTGGGCGATCTGGTGATGGATGAGCTGAAAAAGCTGGATCAGGTGGCCTATGTGCGCTTTGCCTCGGTCTATCGGCGCTTTGATGATCTGGGTGAATTCATCGAGACCATTGAGGTGTTGGGTCGCCAAATGACCCCGGAAGGCTATAAGCGGCAGTTGGATTTTCTCGTGGAAGACGATGACTGAGACCCTCGATTGGGTCTTTATGGCCCGGGCGCTTAGGCTGGCAGAACGGGGGCGCTATACCACCGACCCCAATCCCAGAGTGGGTTGTGTGCTGGTACATGATGGCCAGGTGGTGGGTGAGGGTTTTCATCGCAAGGCGGGCGAGCCCCACGCCGAGCGCAATGCCCTGGCCGAGGCGGGAGATCGGGCCAGGGGGGCCACCGCTTACGTCACCCTCGAACCCTGTAGCCACTACGGTCGCACCCCACCCTGTGCTGATGGCCTGATCGAGGCCGGGGTCGGCCGGGTTGTGGTGGCTATGGAGGATCCCAATCCCCAAGTGTCAGGTCGGGGTCTGACTGCCTTGCGCAAAGCGGGCATCGTGGTGGAGTCCGGTCTGCTTGAGGCGCAGGCGAGGGCGCTGAATCCCGGCTTTATCAAACGGATGGAACAGGGCCTGCCCTTTGTGCGGGCCAAGCTGGCCATGAGTCTGGATGGCCGTACTGCTATGGCCAATGGCGAGAGTCAATGGATCACCGGGCCAGCAGCCCGTGCCGAGGTGCAGCGCGGGCGGGCGGCCAGCTCGGTGGTGGTGACCGGTATCGGCACGGTTCTGGCGGATGATCCCTCCATGAATATCCGCCTGGCCGTGGATGAACTCCATGATCTGGGGCCGGATTATCCCGTGCGTCAGCCTGTGCGGGTGGTGCTGGATCCCACCCTGGTTCTGCCACCGGATGCCAAGATTTTACGTCAGCCAGGACAGGTGCTGCTGTTTTGCGCCCAGGCTGATCCCCAAAAGAGGGTGGTGCTGGAACTCCAGGGTGCCCAGATCGAACAGGTGGATGCCGAGGGCGATCGGCTGGATTTACTCCAGGTATTCCGTCGTCTCGCCGCTCTGGGGATGAACGAGATCTGGCTGGAGACCGGCCCAACTTTGGCCGGAGCGGCTCTGCAGGCAGGGTTGGTGGATGAATTACAGGTCTATATGGCACCCCTGCTGCTGGGTGATCAGGCCCGTCCACTCTGTATCCTGCCCGGTCTGGAGCAGATGTCGGATCGCTTGGAACTGAACCTGACCGAGGTGCGTCACTTTGGCCAGGACCTGCGTCTTATTTACACCCCTCAAGGGAGGTAATCCATGTTTACCGGCATCATTCAGGCCGTAGGCGAGATCGGCAACATCGAACACCGCAGTGGGGATGCCCGGCTCAGTGTCAAAAGCGGCAAGCTGGATCTGAGCGATGTGGCTTTGGGTGACAGTATCGCCGTCAATGGTGTATGCCTGACTGCCGTCACCCTGATGGCGGATGGCTTTGCGGCCGATGTCTCCCGCGAGACCCTGTCACTGACTACCCTGGGGCGGCTGCGTCCGGGCAGTAAGATCAATCTGGAAAAGGCCCTGACCCTCTCTACCCGCCTGGGTGGTCATCTGGTGAGCGGTCATGTGGATGGCATTGGCAAGGTGCTGAGTCGCCACCGGGATGCCCGTTCCGAACACTTTGAGATCGAGGCCCCCGCCGAGTTGGCCAAATACATCGCTCACAAGGGTTCCATCACGGTGGATGGCACCAGTTTGACTGTGAACGCGGTGGAGGGTGCGGTGTTTCATCTCAATATCGTGCCCCACACCCTGCAAGAGACCATCATGGACAGCTATGCCGAGGGTGCGTCGATCAACCTGGAGGTGGATCTGCTGGCCCGTTATCTGGAGCGTTTGGTGCTGGGCGAGCAGGCAGCAGAGCCGGGGAAGGGCGGGGTGACCCAGAGCCTCCTGGCCCAGGCCGGTTTTCTGAACCCCTGATATACTAGGCCACTTTTCTGTCATCGGTTCCTCTCATGTCGCTCAATTCCATCGAAGAAATCATCGAAGACCTGCGCCAGGGCAAAATGGTCGTCATCATGGATGACGAAAACCGCGAGAATGAAGGGGATCTGCTGATGGCTGCGGATTTCTGCACCCCGGAGGCGATCAACTTTATGGCCACCCATGGCCGCGGCCTCATTTGTCTGACCCTGGAGAAGGATCGCTGTCGTCAGTTGCGCCTGCCTTTGATGGTGGAATCCGACGATGTCCTGGCAGCGACCAATTTCACGGTCTCTATCGAGGCAGCCGAGGGGGTTACTACTGGCATCTCAGCGGCGGACCGTGCCACCACGGTGCTGGCGGCAGTCAAGGGTGATGCCCGTCCCGAAGATCTGGTGCAACCTGGTCACATCTTCCCCCTCATGGCTCAGCCAGGTGGGGTGCTGGTGCGTGCCGGTCACACTGAAGCGGGTTGCGATCTGGCCCGCTTGGCGGGGGTGACTCCGGCGGCGGTGATTGTTGAGATCCTGAACGAAGACGGCACCATGGCGCGGCGACCCGATCTGGAGGTCTTTGCCAAGAAGCATGATCTCAAGATCGGTACCATTGCTGATCTCATTCACTATAAGGTCAGTAACGAACACACCATTGAGCGGTTGAACGATTGCCCACTCCAAACCGCCTATGGTGAGTTTCGGTTGGTGGCCTATCAGGACATCATCGATTCCGAACTACATCTGGCACTGGTGATGGGCACGCCCAACCCCGAAGAGCCTACTCTGGTGCGGGTGCATATGCAGAACAGTCTCTGTGATCTCTTTGCCACTCAGGGCTGCGATTGTGGTCTGCCGTTGGAAAAGGCCATGGCACAGGTGGCCAGGGCAGGTGAGGGTGTGGTGGTGGTATTGCGCAATCATGACAGCGCTCGTGAGATTGTGCAACGTATCTCTGAGATGGGTCAGCATGCCGAAGGCTCATCCAAAGAAACCAGCGAGCCTGAGTCGGCTCGCGTATTGCGCACCTTCGGCGCCGGGGCACAGATTCTGGCGGATTTGGGGGTGCGCAAGCTGCGTATCATCAGCGCCCCTAAAAGTTTGCAGGGACTATCCGGCTTCGACATGGAAGTGGTGGAATACGTCGAACCTGAACACTGAGACGCCGAATGCAATGGCGTTCTAACTGAGGAATATCCATGTCTATTCAAAAAATCGAAGGGGATCTGCGGCTTGAAGGCCAGCGGATCTGTCTGCTCATTGCCCGTTTCAACCACTTCATCGTTGACCGTTTGGTGGAGGGGGCAGTGGATACACTGCTGCGTCACGGTGCCAAATCCGAAGAGCTGACCCAGGTTTATGTACCCGGTGCCTTTGAGCTGCCGCTGGCGCTGGAAAAGGTCGCGGCCAAAGGTGAGTACGCTGCCATCATTGCTCTGGGTGCCGTGATTCGTGGTGGAACCCCCCATTTTGAATATGTCGCCAGTGAATGCGTCAAGGGCATGGCCCAGGGTATGCTTAAGCATGGTGTGCCGGTGGCCTTTGGCGTGCTGACCGTAGACAGCATCGAACAGGCCATCGAGCGTGCCGGTACCAAGGCAGGCAATAAGGGCGGGGAAGCGGCTTTGGCAGCCATCGAGATGGTCAATCTGATGACGCAGCTTTGATCGGCGTTTTTACCATGACGACAGGATCACTGCTATGAGCCAAAAGCGTCACAAGGCGCGCATCATGGCTATGCAGGCCATCTATCAATGGCAGCTCATGGCCCACGAGCCGGAGGAGATCTGTCGCCAGTTTCGCGAGCGGGAAGAGAACAAGGGCTATAGTGTTAGCTTCTTCCAGCAACTGGTGACCGGGGCCATAGCAGAGGTGACGGCTTTGGATACGGCGATCACCCCTTTGTTGGGTCGCTCTATTGCCTCTCTGGATCCAGTGGAACGTGCCATCGTGCGCCTGGGTACCTACGAGTTGACCCACTGTCTCGAAGTGCCCTATCGGGTGGTGATCAATGAGTGGGTGGAGATTGCCAAGGGCTACGGTGCCGAGCAGGGCCATCGTTTCGTCAATGGGGTGCTGGATAAACTGGTTCCCGATCTGCGCGCTACCGAGATGAGCGCCAATAACTGAGATCGCCATGGCCCTGGGCGAGTTCGATCTCATCACAGCCTTTTTCTCTGATCTGGGTCTGCAACGGCCCGATGTGCTGCTGGGCGTAGGTGACGACTGCGCCCTGCTGCGACCACCGCCTGATCGTGATCTTGCCCTGAGTTGCGATACTCTGGTCAACGGGGTGCATTTTTTCTCCGATGTAGATCCCAGGTCTCTGGGCCATAAGGCCCTGGCGGTCAATCTTAGCGATCTGGCTGCCATGGGTGCCACACCGGCCTGGGTCAGCCTGCAGCTGACCCTGCCCGAGGTCGATGAAATCTGGTTGGCGGCCTTTGCCCGAGGGTTTGCTGAGCTGGCCCAGTCTGCCCAGATACGACTGGTCGGGGGCGATACGACACGGGGGCCTCTGAGTATCGGCATTCAGGTTCAGGGTTTTGTGCCGAGGGATGGCGGTGTTCGTCGCAGTGGTGCCCGCGCTGGCGATCTGCTTCTGGTCAGCGGCCCATTGGGGGACGCGGCCTTGGGCCTGAAATTGTGCCAACAGCATTGGCAGGCCGACCAGGTGTCAGAGGCGATCGTGTTAAGAGCGCTGGAGTGGCCCAAACCGCGTCTGGACTGTCTGCCGCTGTTACGTTGTTTTGCCACCTCCTGCATCGATCTCTCCGATGGTCTGGTGGCCGATGCTGGCCACATTGCCCGTTCCAGCGATGTGGCAGTCGAAATTCTGGTGGATCAGATACCCAAATCCGTCGCCATGAAACGCTATCTGGCTGAGACCGGCGATTTCAATCCCTTGCTGGCCGGAGGGGATGATTACGAGCTTTGCCTCACCGTGTCAGAGCAGAACTGGGAGGAAGCCCGTGCCATGGCTGAAGAACTGGGCATTGTCTTGTATCCCATTGGACGGGTCATGGCGGGCGAGGGCATTAAATGTCGCTTGCCCAATGGTCAGTCCTGGCGGGTGGCGTCTGCGGGTTACGAGCATTTTTTCCGATGAAGACCTTGCCATCAGCCGATTGGCGAAACCCCATCCACTGGCTGGCCTTTGGCCTGGGTAGTGGTGCAGCGCCCAAAGCACCGGGTACAGCTGGCACTCTGGCTGCTCTGCCTTTGGCCTATCTGTTGTCCTGGCTGCCACTGCTGTCCTATCTGCTGCTGGTAGCGGTGTTGTTTCTGTTGGGTATCTACCTTTGTGATCGCACGGCTAATGATCTGGGCGTGCATGATCATCCGGGGATCGTGTTTGATGAGTGGGTAGGGCTTTTGGTGACACTGGCAGCGGTGCCGCTTACCTGGTGGTCACTGTTACTGGGTTTTGCGCTTTTTCGATTCTTCGATATCCTCAAGCCCTGGCCCATAGGCTGGTTGGATCGGCATGTCTCTGGAGGGCTGGGGATCATGCTGGATGATCTTCTGGCCGGAGGATATGCCTGGTTTTGTTTGCTAGTATTGGGTTTCATTACCCTTGGCTGAAATTGAGGAGCATCCATGAAGAGAGGGATGACGTTTTTCTTGCTGCTCTGTTCCTTCTCTCTCTGGGCAGAACCTACCATCAGGGTCATGGCTCTGTTCAAAGATAAGGCATTGTTTGAGATCGATGGTCAGCGCCGTTTATTGAAAGCGGGGCAGGAGAGTCCAGAGGGGGTGCGTTTGCTTCGCTCTAACGGACTTCGTGCTGAGGTCGAAGTAGAGGGTAGACAGCATATCCTGACCCCCAAGGCCCGTATTGGGGGCAACTACGTTAAACCCAAGTCTAAGGATTACCGTATCGTACGCGGTAACGATGGGCACTTCCGTACTCAGGGTCAAATCAACGGTCGCTCTGTGGATTTTATGGTGGATACGGGTGCGAGCACTGTGGCCATGAGCGAATCAACGGCACGCCGATTGAATATCTCCTATATTGGCAAAGGTACCCCTATGGTCAGCCAGACTGCCTCTGGCTTAGTCAGGTCCTATCGGGTCAAACTGGACAGCGTGACGATTGGCGGTATTGCCCTGCATCATGTGGATGGTTCAGTGATTGAGGGCAATGCCCCCCCTGAAGTTCTCCTGGGGATGAGCTTTTTGAATCAGCTGGATATGCAGAACCAGGGGAATGTACTGCTGTTGCAACAAAAATATTAGCCCGGACACCATCCGGGCCGGTTATCCTAATCGTCGTTTTCCTTATCCCGCTCAATCAGGGCATAGGCCGAGTGGTTATGGATGGATTCGAAGTTCTCGGATTCCACCTTGTAGGCACTGATGCGCGAATCGGCGTTGAGTCGTCCGGCGACATCGCGCACCATGTCTTCGACAAATTTCGGATTGTCATAGGCCCGTTCTGTGACGAATTTCTCATCCGGCCGCTTGAGCAGGCCAAATAATTCGCAAGAGGCCTCCGCTTCCACCAGATCGATGAGTTCCTCAATCCAGATAAAATCATTGGCTCGTACGGTAACAGTGACATGAGAACGCTGGTTGTGGGCGCCCCGATCGGAAATGGACTTGGAGCAGGGGCAGAGGCTGGTGACCGGTACCACCACCTTGATGGACATCTGGGGCTTGCCATGAAGGAATTCACCGATCAGACTCACCTCATAGTCGAGCAAACTTTCCACTCTGGAAACCGGTGCTCTTTTATTGACGAAATAGGGGAAGCTCATTTCAATATGACCGGATTCGGACTCAAGGCGCTCGGTCATTTCTGCCAGCATGTCTTTGAAGGACTCTACCGAGATCTCACGTTCGTGGTTATTGAGAATCTCGACAAAGCGGGACATATGAGTGCCTTTGAAATTGTGCGGCAGGAACACATACATGTTGAACAAGGCGATGGTGTGCTGTTCACCCTCACTGCGATCCTTGACCCGGATCGGGTGGCGGATATCTTTGATGCCCACCTTGTTGATGGCAATCTCGCGGGTGTCGCGGCTACTTTGTACGTCGGCGATGGCGGTGTCGGTCACGGCGGTATTCATTTCGGCTACTCTGGATACTCGACTCTAGCCTTGGCATCTTGAAGTGACAAGACTAAGGATAGTCCGGTATGGATGGTGGCGAGGCTATTCTCCTGCGGGGAATTGTCTCAGACAAAAAAGAGTAAATTATCCCGGTCTGGGCCGGGCCTGACAAGAAAAATGAGGATGGGCTAATGGGTTTGGAGCATTTGGGTTCCGGTTCGGCATACCGGGAAGAGTTGGCCGACATGCTGGGAGATCTTCAGTTATTACACGGCTTTAGTCGAAGTGAGCTGGAGAGTATGGCCCCCCATATGACGGCCTTCAAAGCGGAAAAAAATACCGTACTTTTTACCGAAGGTTCCCATAATGATGCCATGTGGTTTTTGGTGGAAGGGCAGGTGGAGGTGGTCAAAACCAATGATCAGGACAAACCCTGTCGTTTAACCACGATTACTGCGGGGAAATCTTTGGGAGAGATGTCGGTGGTTGATGGTATGCCCTATTCGGCCACTGCGGTGACAGTTGTTGACAGCCTGTTGATTCATCTCACCAAAAGGGATTTTGAGGCCATTTGTCAAACCACCCCGAAGCTGGGTGTCAAACTGTTGCAGCGTTTGGCTCGGCTGATGAGTTTGCGACTGCGTCAGACCAGTGGTGCCTTGGTGCAGTTGGCAGAGAGTTAAGGATTATCTCTGTCTTTTGCGGTGTTTCTGGCCCTTGAGATCTCCATCTGTTCTGCTCTGAAAACCCCTTTTTCTGGCAGGCTGTTTTATCAGCCTGATGAGCCCGGTTTCTCCTTCGATGGCTTATCGATGATGCCTTTTGTTGCTGTTGAAACAGACAGGCAGAGGTCTCTGAGAAAGCCATGCGTTATCGTGCAAATATGCTATACCTAAACTTGTACTGATCACCTGATATTTAAAGGTATTTTAGGGGTGATTCAGCGTCTTTCCGCTAGGGACAAAGGCGGGGTTTTAGCTAACTAGGCCGGTTTGAGGTCAGCGCGCATGTGCCTCGTGAGGACTGGTTTCGATGACAAAAATTTAGAAACAGGGGAATCAATATGTCGTTTTGGTCTAGCAAACAACAAACGCAGGATCTGGAAGCTTCCAAGAAGAAGTTAGAAGCTTTAGATAATCTGGTGCGTTCGCTGAACAGAAGTGTGGCAACCATACGCTTCTCTCCCAACGGGGAGGTTCAGGAGGCGAATTCCCTGTTCCTTAATACGCTGGGGTATACCCTGGAAGAGGTCGTTGGCCAGCATCATCGTATTTTCTGTGTGGGAAAATATACCGAGAGCCCAGAATACCGGCAGTTCTGGGATCGCCTGCGGGCGGGAGAGGCCCAGGTCGGCACTTTTGAGCGTAAGCGAAAGGATGGTTCTACACTTTGGCTGGAGGCCACCTATTTCCCGGTGATGGATGCAGAGAATAAAGTCGTCGGGGTGTTTAAGGTTGCCCAGGACGTGACGCGGAAACAGTTGGAGTGGACCTCCCTCAGGGCCATTTCTGATGCGCTGAATCTCTCTATGGCGGTCATCGAGTTTGAACTGGATGGCACCATCATTACCGCCAATCAAAACTTTCTGGATGCGATGGGCTATTCCCTGGCAGACATTGCTGGCAAGCATCATCGGATGTTCTGCACCGATGAGTTTTACCAAAAGCATCCCGATTTCTGGGCCCATTTGGGCAGTGGCCGGTTTGAGTCAGGGTTGTTCGAACGGCGTGACGCCCGTGGCAACCCTGTCTGGTTGGAGGCCTCTTATAATCCCATCAAGGATTCGAATGGCAAGGTGCTCAAGGTGATCAAGTTCGGCTCGAATGTTACCCGGCAGATGGAAGAGAAACTGGCGGTATCCAAGGCCTCGGAGATGTCGGTCTCGACAGCAGAAGAGACGGCTCAGATTGCCGTGGAGGGTGGTAATCTTCTGAATGAATCGGTCTCTATGTCCAATACCATCCTGGATGAGGTGGCCTCTACCAGCGAACTGCTGCAAAAGCTCAACGAGCAATCGACCAGTATTGAGGCCATCGTATCGACCATTCGCAGTATTGCCGATCAAACCAATCTTCTCGCACTCAATGCCGCCATTGAGGCTGCTCGTGCGGGGGATCAGGGCAGGGGTTTTGCAGTGGTTGCCGACGAGGTGCGACAGTTGGCCAACCGAACCAGCCAGTCCACCCTGGAAATTGAAACCGTGGTCAATGAAAACAAACAGTTGTCGAAATCGGCCACCGACAGAATGAGCAAAGTGAGTGAGAATGTGAAGGTGAGTAACGAGCAGATCGCTCAAGCGAATCGCGTCATGACGGAGATCCAGCAGGGCGCAGAAAACGTTTCACGGACCGCATCGGCCTTATTGAACAACGCGGGCTGATGTCTGTGCCTACAGGGATGTGGGTGAGGCGCCTGGGCAGGCCCACCCTTGCCCGGGCTATTTTTCCCGATGGACGATATAGTCTGCCAACTGTCGCAATGGAGCGGCCTTTTCATCGAAATTCCTCAGACAGTTGAGGGCATCTTCTGCCAGTAGATCCGCCTTTTCCTTGGCATTGGCCAGTCCCATGAGTGCGGGATAGGTTGCTTTATCCTGTAGCTGGTCCTTGCCACCGGTTTTTCCCAGGGTGCCTGTATCGCTCTCTATATCCAGGATGTCATCCCGAATCTGAAAGGCCAATCCGATGCACTTGGCATAATGGTCGAGCTGGGCATAGACCTGTCTGTTGGCATCCGCCGCCAGGCAGGCCATGTTGACGCTGGCGCGGATGAGGGCGCCGGTCTTATGGATGTGGATATTTTCCAGCTCAGGCAGTGTCAAGGGGGATGCATGATTGGTGGCCTCCATATCCAGGGCCTGGCCACCGGCCATTCCCCGGGAACCGCTGGCGAGGGCCAAACACTCCACCATTTTCAAACGGGTGGTGGCCGACAAGTCTGCACTGTCTTGCGCCAGAATTTGAAAAGCCAGGGTCTGCAGGGCGTCTCCGGCCAGAATGGCCGTGGCCTCATCAAATTTTTTATGGCAGGTGGGCTGGCCCCGACGCAGCTCATCATCATCCATGGCAGGCAGATCGTCGTGGACCAATGAGAAGGCATGGATAAGTTCAACGGAGGCGGCGGCAGAATCCAGTCGTGAGCGTGAACAGTTCAGGGCCTGTCCGGTGGCATAGACCAAAAGGGGGCGAACTCTTTTGCCCGGGGCCATAGCGGCATAGCGCATGGCGGCATGAAGCGATATGGGAATGATACGGTCTTCGGGTAGCAGCTGTTTTAGGATTGCCTCGATGTGGAGACGGCAGTTTTCAGCAAAATGGCTCAGGGATTCAGTCGGCACGGTCAAAGGACTCCAGGGGGCTCTCTTCGCTGTTGCCGCTGAGAATCCGTATCCGCTGTTCGGCCTGGGTCAGGGTGTCGCGACACTGGCGGGTGAGGGCCACACCACGCTCAAAAGCCTTAAGGGATTCTTCCAGGCTCATGTCACCCTCTTCCATGGTCGTGACCAGGGTTTCCAGCTCTTCTAAAGCTGCTTCAAAATGTGGCTGAGGAGGTTTTTTTGTGCTGTCTTTGGGCAAGGGTGGCTCCCATGGAATGAACTCTGATGAGGGCAAGCTACCACCGGCGGGGAAATGGGGTCAATGCTGCGATGGGGGGGGCTTCTTGTGTAAACTCAGGGTTTCGTTCTCAGGCCAATAGGATCTCACCATGAATTGTCGACTTTGCTGGATGTTGGCAGCCGGACTGCTCTGGGGGCAGTCGGCCAGTTTTGCCTCCGATGATCCCTATCAACA
>JBNKLG010000072.1:0-14928 GCA_050292235.1 Sedimenticolaceae bacterium
TTACCCTCACACTGCACCCTTACTAATAAGTTTAGCTCTCAGAGACAACGTTGGCTGAATATAATGGGTAATCAGGTCTATCTATATTTTCAATTGGTTACGCAGCTTTCTACTATAATTGCGTTATAGCATTTCCTAAATTCGCTATGCTACGATGCAAGATCTGACCCTAGTATCATCTTTTAAGAGGAAGTTATGGCTGATGTAATTCGAGAAGAGGACGTCGACAAATTGGTTGGTTATGCTCAAACACTAATCGATGAAAATCAATATGGCCCTATTGAAATTATCAAGAATGTCAGACTCAAGAAAAAATGCTCTTTAGCAGAAGCCAAGGAGGCGTATGTTCTAGCTGCAAATAATGAGTCATTGGGTCAATATCAAGAAAGAATAATTGCTCCTCTATTAAAGGGGCTGGAAGAGTTCGAAAAAGAGAATGACATTGAGTGAATCTACTGTGACCCCAATCTACCTCAAACCCGGAAATAACGGTCGCCACCAAGGAATTCCTGCCAGGATAAACAAGAAAGAAAGCGAAAACCAGAGCGCAGCCCGTTTAAATTTGGCTGAATCTTGGCCTGCCCTTTTGGGCAACATATTTCCCAGATGGGCAAAAACCAGCGCCAGCACCATAGAGAAAACGTGCTCAATGGCAAAAAATCGCATTTCTTTGATCCCCATTGCAGCCCCGAAATCGCTGAAGGCGCCTTTGGTAATGGGGCTAAACACAAAATATAGCAACAAACCAAACGACACTTGAGTATCAATTGCAGAGGTATAAATCACACCTAAAAGGCGGTCTTGTTTCGTCCATATTTTTTTAGCGAGCCATCCAAACAATACTCGTGCAACTGCCAGGATGCTGACGATCACCACCACCCATCGAATTATATTGTGAACTGCAAGAACGAATCCGTACATCAATATATCTCCTATTTTGGAATTACGTTGACACTAAATCCACTTAATCGATAAGAGGTCACCCATTAGCCCTATCTGGCCAATAAAACAAAAGAGATCCTGAGCTCTTCCTCCCCTAAAAAGCATGAGGGTTTATCCATCGTCTAGTCCGCTTTGCTATACCAAGTCCCACGACCTTTTCCGTGACGGACAAGCAACTCTTTCTTGAGCAGTAGAGCAAGGCGGTTTTTTATCGTTGGTCTTGAAATGTCAGGAAGCAGGTTTTCGGCATCGCTGGTGGTGATTCGCCCTTTATTCTCCACATACTGCATGATCTCCATGGCCCCTTGTGGCAGGTCATCGTATTTCACCAAAGCCTTGGTTTTTTCATCCAGGTGGTCTTTTTGTCGTTTCAATGAGACCAGGAAAAAACGAAGCCAGGGCAACCAGTCAATCGTCTCTTCATGATGGCTATCCGTCCACCTTGGAGACCGTGTAAGACCGGTGCTTCGTCGGGACTGCTAAGCTACAGGATTTGATGCCCAATCTCTCCGCCTGCAAGCCACGCTTGCGGGAAGTGTGGGGCCATTACCAAAAAAACCATTGTCGGCGCCAGCGCGCGCAAACTCGTGCACCTTATCTACGGTGTTATCAAATCGGGACAACCATTTCAGGCTGAAATGCTACCGAGAGCGCTTGATTTTCAATAAGATATCTGACTTCACCCCTCTTTTCGTTATTGTTTTTCAATAATTTTTTATTGATTTACAATTATCCAGATGGTATCGTAGGTCGACGTATACTCAATAGGGGGTGCTTCAATATGAACAATTTACTAAAAATCAAAAAAATCAGTAAAATTTTTTACCGACTGATTTCTGCACTGTTGGTTGTGATACCGTTGTATTACCTTACCTACTGGGCCTTTATAAATAATTTGCCAGAAACATTAGTCTCCAAAAATATTGTTTCAGCTCCATTAGTCCAAAACCACTTGTCAACTAAATCTCAGTTAATAGGTTTTGTTGTCAGCCTATTTCCACTTTCTGCGCTAATTTACGGGCTTAAAAATATCAGAAAGCTATTTTCTTTTTACAGGGAGGGTGTGATATTTTCATTTGAACATGTTAGTATTTTTAAGAAAACTTCAAAGGCTCTTATTTTGTGGGTTTTTTTATCTATATTATATGAGTCTGCTAAGAGCGTCTTGTTTTCCATAGGAAATCCACCAGGGCAAAGAGTGATAAGTATAGGATTTGGCTCGCCAGAAATCACTACCCTTGTTGTTGCAGGGATTGTTTTTGTGATCGCCTGGGTAATGGATGAAGGTCGTATTTTAGCTGAAGAGCAACGTTTAACAGTCTAACTGGAGTCAAAGTATGTCTATAGTCATAAACTTGGATGTGGTTTTGGCAATGCGTAAAATGAAGTCTGTTGAACTTGCAAAGCTGGTCGGAATTTCAGAACAGAATTTGTCTATTCTAAAAACAGGGAAGGCTAAGGCTATTCGATTTTCCACGTTGGATGCAATATGCAAGCATCTGAAGTGCCAACCCGGAGATATTCTTCAGTATAATGAATAACCATCAGCTAATAAAGCATGTCGGCTCATTCCACAGCCGACCCGACGTGGTATGTGGTCCGTGCCCGGTGGTGTGTGGAGGGGGGGGCGTCGTGAGGCTAATCCCTATCCCTGTTAACTTCCGAAAGGCTACTGTCTTAGCTGTGTAAATGTTACTAAAGGAGTCTTAAATTTGTTAAGTTATAAAAAATACAAAATAATCGTAAAGACATTTTGCGTTTATGATGTTCTGGCATTATTGCCAATGGCAATTCCTGGTATGAACTCTGAGCATATATCTACATTATCTAAAATTAATGTTTTACTTGGCGGATCAGATTGGGCTAATTTTTCAGCCATTAATTTATTGTTTGTTCAAATGTTAGGGATACTCGGTGTTGGCTGGGCTATTTGGAGATGGAGATATATTTCAGTCGAAATAGGCCGGTATGAAGGTTATTTAAGAGCATTGTTCTCTGTGGCTTTGTTCTGGGCATACTTTTTAACACAGTATCCAATCATTCTTATTTTTGCTGTTATTGACCTTATTGCGTCAATCTTGCACTTAATGAAATGTGAGAGCAGTTAATCTAAAATCAGAAAAGCTAACAAGAAAGCAAGTGTGGGGCCTTGTCTTTTGCCTCAACAAACCCAGGGCCAGGTACCCTCTTGTCTGCGCAACCTTTCATTGGATTTTGCCAAGTCGAATCTTGAGTTGTAAATTGATAGCTATCAACTCTAAGCGTAAAATCTTAGTGCTATACATGAAAAGGTTGATCTAATGAGTGTAATAACCCCTGATTTCCGAGGATTCTTAGTCGTAGTTATTGTGCTTGTCTCTGTCGCAACTTGTCTTGCGCTACTCTATTGCTGGTTTCTGTTGGTCTTCAGGATGGGCGCTTGCAAACCGCGTGGGCCGGATATTACTCCAGACGACAAGCACAGAAAACAGTTACTGATCGGCCCCTGGTACAGGCATCTGAATATTGGTGCGATGCTGATCTCTCCTGTGTGGTTGCTGGCCAATAATCTTTTCGGTTTGTTTTTACTTTATATTCTCCTCTGTGTTTTTGTGCCCTGGTCCTGCATGGCATTTTCTCTGGTTATGCTGGTTGCCGGAACACGGATTTCCTGGGCAGGTGGCGCCCGTTGGGGGCATGATGTGGAACGTTTCAAGGATGAGCAGTATTTCTGGTCTTTCTTGTCGGTTGGCTGGATCGTTAGCGTGATCGTTCTTGTTGCTGTGTTGAGTGTAAAATAATGTAAAAGGGTTAATTTAATTATTCCTAGTGCATTAGGGATGGGTCTAATGAGACTTTTTATTATCGCAATAATATCGCTGGCTTCTTTGTTTCCCCTGTTGATGTTCTCAACGGAGGTGTGTGGTTTAAGCGATGACAGTGGCGGCATAGTTTCTATTGTGCTTGGATGGGTGGTATTGCCTGCATTGTTGCTTAAGTTTTGGCAAGGCCTTCCCGATCCATCAGCGATCCCTGTTGATATAGATGACCCCATTATGCAAGAGCAAATTCAGCGAGCTAGGTCAGAGTTGCCCCGTTTTATCGAGGGTCTCCATAACGGCAATTTGGAGGCATTTATTAAGTTTCCCTATGAGTTTGAGGGGGAAGTGGAGCATGTATGGGGTGTTGCTCATTCCTATGGTGGCGGGCAATTTATTGTGTCTCTTGCTTCTGAGCCAGTCGGAGAAGCCAGTAATGAGCTACATTCAAGGGTGAAAGTCGCCGAAAATGAATTAGAGGACTGGACGTTAACTGATGCCAAAGGGAATACGCAAGGAGGCTATACGATGTTGGCAATGGCAAGGCTGTATGCAAAAAACTACGGCAAGCTGCCAAAAATGTATTGCAATGATTTAGAGCGGTTTGTCGATTTTAAGTGGCCAGAAAACGCATAACTAGTAAAGGTTTATAGCCCTTTAAGTTATAAAGTATTGCATTTCCTTTAATTGGTTCCGGCTCAGGAAATAGAAAAAGAGATTGGTCGTTAAATATTATGTTAGAAGCATTCAGCATAATAAGAAGCGATCTGGATGTGGTGATTGTAGAATATGATCGCCTCGCCCAGGCTTCGCCCATTCGCTGAGAAGGCACCCAGTGGATGGGCTCAGCACGCCGCTGCTCAAGGGAATCTCCCGCAGCTCCTCTCCAGAATTCACCAGGCCTGCGGATATCAGCACTGTCTATTGACGGATCGCCCCCTCGTTCTTTACGACCACGGCAAAACGGTCTGCCAGAGCGGACAGCGTTGCCTGCTGAACCGTGGCAGCTGGTACCATGCCGTTGTTATTGTCTGGCAAATCACGGGTTGCTGTCGCTGTGGCTACGACGGTGGTGGCATAGCCGTGATCCAGTGATGCACGTACCGTGGCGCTGACGCACATGTGGGTCATAAAGCCGATCACAATCATTTGCTTACGACCTGTTGCAACAATGGTTTGATCCAGCGAGGTGCCGGCAAAGGCGTTGGGCAGGTGCTTTTCGATCACTATTTCTCCATCGAGCGGACTCATTGGTCCGATGATGGCAAAGTAGGGGCTATCCGGATCGAACAAGGCTCCACCACCCCGGTGTACCACATGGATTATCGGGGTTCCTGCTGCCCTTGCGCGTTGCAACAGCTTTGCGCCTTCGTTGATCGCATCGTCTATACCGGCCAGTGGTAGCGCGCCATCCACATATTCACGCTGGGCATCGATCACGACTACCACACTCTTGCTGAGCGTAGCTGGCTCAGGCTGGACTCCGGCCATTTGGAACAGCGTCTTTGGGGGAAGTGCAGCAAAGCTCAATGTCGGTAATATCATCATCAGGGCAAACCACTTCTTCATCATCTTTTCCTCGTTGTCAGGGTGATGAGACGATGATGCCCCTGGGTTGCCAGGTGAAGAAGTGGCAAAATAGACAAAAAACAGGTGAAAACTGCCATGCCAGAAATAGCTCTGTTGGTAGAGACAGGTGCCACCCCGTCTGCTGTCACAGCAACATTGGATGTGTTCCGTATTGCCAACCGTTTTGAGCCTGATGAGCCTTTTCACCTTACCCTGTTTTCCTGCCGTGGTGGTCCGGTCGTTCTGTCTCAGGGGCTGAGTATTGAGAGTGAAAAACTGCCTCAGCATCTGCAATCTTTTGATGCTGTTATCCTGCCCGGTTTTTTTGCCTGTGATGTGCCGGAACTGATCGAGATGCTGCATAGCCAGTGGCGTTTTGTGATCGATAGTCTGAAGCGGATTGGGCCTTCCACCCTGGTGGCGGCAAGCTGCTTTGGCACCTTTGTGCTGGCTGAGAGCGGTCTGCTCAACGGCCGCAGTGCAACGACTACCTGGTGGTTGGAACGGGCGTTCAGTGACCGCTATCCGCAGGTGCAGCTGCATGCAGACCAGGCGTTGGTGGATGATGGCAGTGTGCTGACTGCCGGGGCAATGAGCGCCCATGTCGATCTCTCGTTACAGGTGTTACGGCGACTGAAGGGGCATTCGATAGCACGTAGCGTTGGCTCGATCATGCTGGTCAATGAGGCACGTGCCTCACAGCTGCCATTTGTAGCGCTGCAGCGCTGTTTTGGTGAACCATTGATCGATCGCGCGATTGCGTTAATGGCGCAACGGCTGAAAGAACCTTTCTCGGCCGAGGCGCTGGCGGCTGAACTGCATGTCAGTTATCGCACCCTGCATCGACGCTTTGATACCGTTATTGGCAGCGCGCCGCTACGCTATTTGCAGGCGCTGCGGGTTGAGCAGGCCAAGGTCTTGTTGGAGACAACCCGAAAAGGGGTGGAGCAGATTGCCAATGATGTTGGCTATAGCGATCCGGCCTCTTTCCGCCGCCTGTTCCAGCGACTCACCTCACTTTCACCGACGCAATACCGGCGGCAGTTTCAGCGAGAGGGCGCCAACTTGGGATATCCGGCAATTTGAGCCGCTATAGGCTATCCAGCCAGGCAAGGATGCGATTCACCTCCTGTTCCAGATGGGTTCTATCGGCGTAAACACTGCTCAGCAGTGCTGTCCCTTGCGCCATGCTCAGCAAATGCATGGCGAGGGAAGTGGATTCTTCACCTTTGCCGAGAGCGAGAAACTGTGCTTCCAGCCAGTGGAGAAACAGGGTGAACATCTCGCTGGCCCGCGATTGCAAGGCCAGTTGAGCTTTGCCCAGCTCAACGTTGAGTGAACCCATCGGGCAGCCATAACGCAGTATGTCATCGGCCTCGTTGAGCAGGATCTGCACATAGCGGTGCAGCCGTTGCTGTGGGGTGCTGTGGGCCTCGTCCCATTCGGCCAGCATTCGGGAGATCCCTTCCTGCCGCCAAGCAATGACTGCCTCCAGGATCTGATCCTTGCTTTTGAAGTAGTGATAGAAATTGCCCTTGGGGATATCGCATGTCTTGGCAATCTCGGCAAAAGAGGTCTGGTTGTAGCCCTTGCGGTAGAACAGCCCATTAGCTGCTTCGATGATCCGTTGTCGAACCTGTTCCCCTTTTTTGCCCATGCCGGTGCCACCCGCTGACCCATGATAGCGTCATTATACGGTGTGCGTCCCTAATCCTTTCAGATGATTGGCTTGGCCATTGGCATGGCGATCTGTTGGCGCTCTGCCATCTCGTTGAGCTGATGGCAAACGGCTTCACGCCAGCCATATTGCGGTTGGTAGCCTAATCGGCGTGTCGCTTCATCGTTGTTCACACCCACCTCTTCCAGTAAATGGATGATGCTGCGAGTGACCAGTGGTTCCCAGGGCAGGATGGGGTCCAGCCGTTCCATCAGCCAGGCGAAAGGGTAGGCGAGACTAAAGGGGACGCTAAAGTGGGGCGTTGGGTAGCCATATTTCTGGTGGAGAAATTCGATCACCTGGCGCACTGTCGGTACCTCAGGGCCGACAATGTTGAAGGCCTCGTAGCCGGATAATCCTGCCGTGGTGGCGGCCAGAGCTAGCGCTTCGCCGATGTCGCGTCCGTCGATCAGTGGCAGAGAGGTGCGCCCACCGGCTACCCAGGGTACCAGATGGGTTTTCAGGCGCGGCAGCAGAATCGGCAGAAGACCGAGCGCATAGCGTGATCCGGCGAATATCCCCAGGCGCAGGTTTACAGTGGTAAGCTCCGCCCCAGCATGTCGGCGTAGGGCCTGCTCGATGGCCACCACATTAGAGAGGTGCGGCCAAAAGTGGCGTTCGATTCCGCGGCTCAAGGGATCGGATGAGTGTTCGGGTGCAGCAGCAGAGGTGGTGCTGATGTTGACAATGCGTTGCACCCCTGCTTTGGCCGCCTCATCAAAAAGGTGCAGGCTGGGCTCCAGATAGAGCTGACGGGAGAGGTCGGCATTGCCCCAGAGTGAGGTCCATGCTGCCGCATGTACCAATACCTCAACTTCCTTCAGGATTGAACGGCGATACCCCGCATCGCGAAGATCTCCCTCCATGACCTCTTGTTTCGGATCTCTGTGGAGTCGCTTTCTGTCCCGGCAGGCAATGACCAGTTCCACATCCTTTCGGGCAGAGAAGGCATCCAGTGTATGGCTGCCGACGAAACCCGTAGCGCCGGTGATTAAGATCCTGATCATCTGCTTTCTCCAAAACTAGACACATGTCTGATTATAAATAAGACGAACGTCTGAATTTGTCAATAACAGATGATTTAAAAGGGTGGATCAGGATTGGGTTTCACATCCCTGTCGGCAAAGCATCTGGCGAGGATAGATGGTTGCGTTGGATCGGGCCAAATATGCCAGCTTAAGAAACACCCAGGTCCAGATCCTCGCCTTTGCTGGCCGGGGTGGCACGATCCCAGGCCCAGTCGCGGATGAATTTGATCTGTTCGCTCATGGTCTGGGCCAGGGGGACGATCTGGCGGGTCTGGACTATCAGATCGTCTTGATTGAAGGGACGGTCTTCATAGCCTGCGGCGATGCGGGCGCCGATGACGGCCTGTTCCAGCTCAGCGGCATTCCAGTCGCGGGTTTCAGCACTGAGGTTTTCCAGGTCAAACTCGTTCGGGTCGCCCTGGTTGCGCTGGATGATGATGCGCAGGATCTCAGCCCGGTCGCGGGGGTTGGGCAGGTCGCAGAAGAATAACTGGTCAAAGCGGCCTTTGCGGATGAGCTCAGCGGGCAGGGCCTCGATACGGTTGGCGGTGGCGACGACAAAGATCAGTGGCGGTTTCTCCTGCATCCAGGTGAGGAAGCTGGCGAGGATGCGGGCGTTGACCTGGCGGTCCTGTTCGGTGAGGCCTAGGCCATTCTCGATTTCATCGATCCAGAGCACCAGCGGGGCCAGGTGTTCGGCATGCTTGAGGGCCTGCTGGAAGCTGGCTTCGGGGTTGCCCTGGGTGCTGGAAAAGACCTGGTTCATGTCCAGTCGGAACAGAGGCAGGTGCCAGGCGGTGGCGATGGCTTTGGCCGACAGACTTTTGCCGCAGCCACTGATGCCCATCAGCAAAATCCCTTTGGGCAGACTCAGGCCTGCGGTCATGCTGGCCTCGGTAAAGACGTGGGTGCGCTGCTCGATCCAGGCCTTGAGCTGATCCAGGCCACCTACGGCTTCCAGGTTGTCCAGTGCTGGGGTGTAGATGAGGGGGCTGCCCTCACCTGCCAACTGCTGCTTGGCCTGGCCAATCTCCAGCTGTAGGCGCTGACGGCTGAGCTTGCCGCCCTGAAACAGCTGATGCAACAGATGACGGCTGTGGTTGAGTTCGAGGCCGCGCAGGGCAAAGAGGATGTCCTTGGTCCAGCTTTCCGGCAGGGATTTGCTGGAATAGTTGGGCAGAACCTCGTCCAGCAGCGTTTGAAGTTCATCCACTGAAGGTGGCGGCAGCCTGAGCGCCTGCACATCGGGTTTGAGATCGCCGGGCAGCTCCAGGCTTGGTGAAAGCAAGAGCAGGCGGCTATTGGGCCGTTGAAGCAGGGCAGGGTAGCACTCCCGTAGTGCCCGCCGTACCTCGGGGCGACCAAAATGGGCCGAAAGGTCTTGCATCAGCCACCAACCCTCTTCCGCACTGTTCCGAATGGCTTGAAGTACGTTTAGCGGGTCCCGGCTTTCACCTCCCTCGGTATCCAGTCCCAGGCTACAGCTCCAGGTGTGTAGAGGCTGATATTGCTTTTCGGCGGCTTCTTGCACGTAACCGGTGGCGCGGCCTTCATCGGTGCATTCCAGGGCCAGAATGGGGTGGCGGCTGGCAAGGGTTTGTTCGAGGATGTCCGGGATCATGGTCTGGGCCTTGTCATCAACTGCTCAGGGAGAGGGTTGATTATTCCCTGCTGAGACAGAATGGAAGAGCGACTTTCCCATATTTTACATGGGTACAGGCATGGTGTTCGTTGCCTTTGTGGAGTTTGGCGCATTCGCAGGCAGAGGGAAGCCGAAGCCCGTTCTCTTCGCTAAGACCCCGCTCAGTACTGTAGGGTGGATGAGCGTAGCGCATCCACCCTACAGTACTGAGGTGAAAAAACGGACTTTAGATGAAATTCAGCAACAAAATAGGAAAACCAGTCAGATTTTGCCGAAAAACGCACTTTCGGACTACAAAGGCCGTTCGGTTGGGGGAGGTCAGGGGTTACTTTATCAATAAATAATACAATGTTTTGTTATATGCCTTGTTTTTAGTGATGGTGCTTTTTGCTCTAGTCTATATTTGTCAAATAAATTTGAATTTTTTATTTAATTTACTACCCTAGGTAGAGTGTTGGAGTAACGTTGAGATTGATGTGTTAGGAGGAAGTCGGTACGTGTGCGTTTGATTATTGCTGTGATTGAAAATTCATTCGCAAAGCGGAGGCGTTCGTGTTTGACTCAAACTTGGAGTTGTATTCGATGAATAAAAGTACTGTAGCATTATTGTGTTTGGCTATATCTCAAGGAAGTGCTTATGCTGGGAATTGGACTCAAACTGAAGCTACCATCAATAACCTGAGGGTTTATGCTGGACAAACGGTATTCGGCGACCTGTCAGGAGGGTCGACATTGCTCTCGTGTGGAGGTGCTACGTTTCGTATAGATGAAAGCGTTCCTATGTTTACAGAAATTGTATCCATGTTGCTTGCAGCCCAGACAACAGGCGCCAAGGTTAAGCTTTATGATATCAATGTCTGTACTAATTCTACCCAAACCCAGATTAGTGGCGTCATGTTGAAACATTAATGTTTTCGTAAATTGTAGAAATGGACGCTGGTTCAATAGATACGCCATTAACTTTATGTTCTGTTTTGTTGGGTGAGGGGAAGATATGAAAATAAAGTTGTCAGGTTTTATAATATGTTTATTTTGTTTTTTTTCTTCTTGTAGATCAGCAGATGTTTGGGTTCCCATTAGGCTGGGTGATATTACTTTTTTTGTCCCCTTTTCTGCGCAAATTGATATTCCGCCTACAGTGCCTGAATTAAATATTCCAGATGCTAATCTTTTGAGCTGTATACAGCAGGCAATGTATCAGCTTGGTACGGATGATTATACTAAAATAATAACGCTGTATTGTGCTGGTCAAAATATTGTAAATCTTGATGGTATAGAGGCGCTTGTTAATTTGGAAAAGCTATCATTAGGCAATAATTATATTAGTGATGTTACTCCGATAACAAAATTGCCTAATTTGTGGTGGCTGCATTTGGCAAGTTATAAATTTACTAACGAAATTTATAATGCCGAGCTAGCCAAGCTAAGTAATATGCCGAACCTCAAGGATCTAACTGTAAATGCAACGCGTAATGAAAAGATTGATTTTTACGAAAGTAATTTTAGTGAGGGGTTTCCTGGTATAACAATAGATAATGATAAGAAGTTTACTGGTGGTTCGTCATTGGCTTTTATTGTGGAGGTTTTGCCAGGTAATTATTCAGGCATGTCTTGTGAGCTTATGGGCGCTTTAGATGATAAATACCCCTATACTGTTTATCTTCCAGAGGGAGTTTGGTGTCAGGTTTCATGGTAGGTGATAGAAGTAAGAATCACTGGTGGGTTGGGGGGTGAGTCGGGGCTGCATACTCTTTAGGTTGAATATCTGTTCAGTCCGGCAATCGCCTCCGTATGCGTTCCCACGCAGGAGCGTGGGAACGAGAAAGGAAGAGGCCTCCTACAAAATCATCACGGGGAATCTCTTCTGACATATTTCCCCCACATGATGAAGGCCTCTCTTTCCAGCCGTGGACTGATGACCTCGATGAAGGTGATCTTTTTTCTGAGGAGGACCAGGAGGCAAAGCGCAAATAACATAACCATGATCGCCTGATTTTGCCAGGCACTCAGTGCCCACTGGCCACTCCATGTCACCTTGAATGTATTGGTTAGAGGATAAAAGTATGAAATTGGCCATTGATAACCATCTGGGCCTTTTGAACCCAGTATGTCGCAGAGAAAGTGGAGATGAACAACGACAATACTGACGCAGAATACGGCAGTCCGCTGCGTTTTGGCCATTGCTGTTGCCAGGGAGGCAATGACTAAACTGGCAAAAATGTTGTGTCCAATAAAATGATGGTATTCAAGGTACAGGTGTGTTTTGTAGGCAGTCAGTTTGTCGATGAGAATGCCAACGCCATCCATGTCTGGAACAACACCGGCCAGTGCTACCAGCCTTCGCTCTCTGGCCTGTTTGAAGAAAGGTACGGCCCCCAGCCAACTGAATAAGAGGTGTGCGCCAAGCGTCATTGTTGTCTCATGACATGCTTTCTCGATTTGAACTAGCAATCGCCTCAGTACGCCCCTGATGAATAGCCTGCTTTAAAGTCTCACCTTGTAACCCTTTGGCCACCAGTGGGCCAGGATCGAATCTCTGTGCAGCGGCCAGGGCCTGTCGAAATATCCCTGCCTGGGGATACTGAGTCTCTTCCTTGCCGGTTCGGCCCCGTGCATCGGCGATGCAGGCGAGCAGCAGTTGTTCGAAACGTTCGGGGCGGCGCAGGGCGTCGCAGGCTTCGAGGGTGCTCAGAATCTTGCCGGGGCGCATCTCATCGGCGCGGTGGATATGGGTGTGGTAGCGGGCGGTGAGCCGGGCCAGATCCTGGAACTCCCGTGGGGTCTTTAGTCGTTGGCAGAGAGCACGCACCAGAGGTTCGCCACGCTCTTCGTGGCCATGGTGGGAGGGCAGGATGTCAGCGGGCGTGGTGCCTTTGCCCAGGTCATGGCAAAGGGCGGCAAAGCGGGTTCTTGGGTCCTGGCTCAGCCGGGCGGCCTGTTCCAGTACCAGCAGGCTGTGGATACCGCTGTCGATCTCCGGGTGGTGGTGGGCCGGTTGGGGGACGCCGAACAGGCGATCTAGCTCGGGAAAGATGATGGCCAGGGCGTGGCAGTCGAGCAGTACCTGAAAAAAACGTGAGGGGGTAGGCTCAGTCAGGGCTTTGGCCACTTCCTGCCACACCCGTTCCGGGACTAAGGCATCAACCTCACCGGCGGCCACCATGTCCCGCATCAGTGCCAGGGTCTCTTCTGCGACCTCAAACCCCAGATGGGCGTAACGGGCGGCGAAGCGGGCGGTGCGGAGGATGCGTACCGGGTCTTCGGCAAAGGCGTCAGAGACATGGCGCAGACGGCGGGCTTCGATGTCCGCCTGTCCGCCGTAGGGATCGACGATCTCGCCGCTCTCATCCCGGGCCAGGGCGTTGATGCTGAGGTCGCGGCGGGCCAGATCCTCCTCCAGGGTGACGCTGGGGGCAGCCTCGACGCTGAAGCCCCGATAGCCCGGTGCGGTTTTGCGCTCGGTGCGGGCCAGGGCGTACTCCTCGTTGCTTTGCGGGTGGAGAAAGACCGGGAAGTCTTTGCCGACCTGTTTGTAGCCATCGGCCAGCATCTGCTCCTGGGTGGCGCCAACCACGACCCAGTCGCGATCAGAAACCGGCTGGCCGAGCAGCTGGTCGCGTACAGCACCACCAACGAGATAGATGCGCATGGGCGTTACTGCTGCAACACCAGACCGTTGAGGAACTCGGTGGCCATGGGGCGAAGTTTGTCAGCCAGATGGGTGGCGGTGTAGGTAATCAGTTGGGTTGAACCCTTGTCGTTGGAGTAGTAGTAACCCATGTAGGTGAATTTGATGCCTTGGGTGGTGCCACTCATCTCCATATAGAGCACCTTGATACCATTAACCATGCGGTATTCCCGGTGGGTGACGACAGCGTCAGGGGCTACCTTGCGGGCGTTTTCCAGGGCGATATCCGCCAGGTTCAGCAAGGGAACGGAAAAACCTTCGGCAATGGCCATGGCGTAAAGATCCTGCTTTTTGAGCCGGAATTGGTACTCCGCTGACTCGTTGCTCTCTCCTTTACTGAATGACCAGTGGCTGGTGTCGATCCAATAGGCGGTATTGTTTCTGGTGCTTTTGACCTGGAAGTTGGCCTTTTCGGAGCGGCTGAAGGGTTCGGCGATGGTGGGGATTTCCTTGGCGTTGGCCTGCTCAGGGGTTTGCCCATCGGCATAGATCCAGGTGCCATCGTCTTTGAGGATGACGGTCTTGCCCGTGTCGGTGATGGCCTGTTGGTCGGCCAGGACGGGGAAGACCAGGAGGCTGGTAAGAAACAGGGTGAATAACCGCATCGTTGGTTCCTCATGGTGGTTGGGTGTGCCTGATGGATGAATCTGTCAGCGTGCTAGGCTCTCAATTCTAGCTCAACTCGGCCTTTCACCTGGCAGCACCTCACTTTTGCCGATGAGTTCAATGGGGTAGCCGTCCGGGTCCTCGAAAAAAGCGATGAGGGTGGTGCCCGCATTCATGGGACCGGGCTCGCGCAGAATTTTGGCACCACGGGTTTTCATGGCATCGGCGGCAGCGTAGACATCATCGACCTCGACCGCCAGATGGCCAAAGCCGGTACCGATTTCATACTGCTGCACCCCCCAGTTATGGGTCAGTTCCAGGACCGTGTTTTGGGCTTCATCCCCATAGCCGAGGAAGGAGAGGGTGAACTCCCCCTCGGGGTAGTCTTTGCGCCGCAGTTCCTTCATGCCCAGAACCTGGGTATAGAAATCGACGGAGCGGTCGAGATCACCAACGCGCAACATGGTATGTAACAGACGCATATCCGTTCCTCAGCAGTGGGGGTGTTGGCATTATAATCAGTGCGCGAACACAATCCCCGTGGCTTTATTGATGGTTTCTGGTGTTTTGATTCAGCTCAACGAAAAAAATCTCTCCCTGATGCGCCTGTTGCGGGCCATGGGTCTTATTGCACCTCTGGCTTTGATGCTGCTGGGTCTGTTGCAGATGGCGGTAGATTTTTACCCTTTGCATGGTCTGGCGATGATGTTGGGGGCGATCTGGCTGTTGGCACGGCTGCATAAACGCCTGTTGTCGCCATTGGCCCTGATGCAGAACGCCCTTTATCATTTTGGGCAGGGTGAGCCCTGGCAGGGCATTGGTAATCGTGACGGTGTGCTGCACAATATGGCCCAGGATATCAACGGTATGATCGAAGAGCTGGGCGATCTCTACGAGCAGATGGACAGTAGGGTGTCCCAGCAGACGCGCCGTTTGGC
>JBNKLG010000073.1:0-14854 GCA_050292235.1 Sedimenticolaceae bacterium
CAACAGCAACTGGGTAAACACCGGGCCGGGGTTGAAATGAAACCGGCTGTTCTCTCGATCGTAGATGGAGGTTCCAATGATGTCGCCGGGCAAGAGATCGCTGGTGAATTGCACCCGGCGAAACCCTAGCCCCAAAGTCTGGCCCAGGGCGTGGGCCAGCACTGTCTTGCCCAGTCCGGGTACATCCTCTATCAGCAGGTGGCCCTGGGCCAACAGGCAGCTAACCGCCAGCCGCAACTGCTCCGGCTTGCCCAGGATTACCCTATCCAACTGTTCAAACACCGGTACCAACACCTGGGTTTGCGTCCCGCTGTGGAGCTCTTCAATTTTCGCGTTCATCGACTTCTCTCATGGTTTCTCTGTAGTTGCACCCGTTCTTAAGGCGCAAAGGGGCTTACAACCCTGATTTCAGGGTTGGCCTGTTCGTTGTTGTGGAATCCGCACCCCCCTCGGGTGCCGGGACTGGCTACCGAATGGGGATTCGGTACCCTTTAGTCAGATAACGCTTGGTGTCATCTGGTTTATTGTCAATGCCATTGACTTAGGTCGGATTGTCGTAGGGTGGATAAGCGCAGCGCATCCACAAATACAACCGTCCATGTGGTGGATGCGCTGCGCTTATCCACCCTACATCTGCTGTCCTGCGGCACAGAATTTCATGCCGCACCACAGGATCATGAGCCTCTCATGATATAGAGCTTCATTTCCTGGCTTCCTGCATGATCAGGCGATAATAGGATGCTCTTTTTAGCGGAAAGACGCGTGACCTTGGCCTTGGGCGACTCAGGGCCTGCATCCTCACCAAATTCATCCAGGGTTGAACATCCTGCCAACATCATCAACATCACACTGAATAGGGCGGCACGCCCACTGACCTGTCGATCAATAAACATCATGTTGTCCTCCGGAAGAGATGGCGTGTTCAAAGGGAGAGGTGGAGATCAGATAGATATAGCCCCGACTCTGGGCGAGCAGACTCGAACGCTCCAGGGCCACCGCCAGCCAGTCACCCTTGATGGCTTCATCCTCCAGCCAGACTGTTTTGGAGCCGGTGTTACGTAGCCTCAGCGCCGTCACAAAGAGGCCGCTTCGTGACCAGCTGGCGATTGGCCGAGTCTCAACGGCACCATTTTTGAAGATGGCCGAAGCACCATTCCTCTTCAATGGTACCGACACGATGCCCGGTTCAAGCTTGCGTTGACGGGCTGGCAGCCAAACCTGCCTGGAGGCAAAACGCATCAGTTGGGCATATTGCCCCTCCCGGTCCGAATCAGCCGCCCCAGCGATCTGTTCGTGATACTGCCCTTGTCGATTCAACAACACATCGACATCACTGGGCTGAGACATAAGTTGCTTCAGTCGTTTCTTCGAGACCTGTTCCGACTCTGCCCCTGGAAACAGAACGTGGGGGGTGATCAGCAGCACCAGTTCGGTCTTGGTTGACGTCTTCTCTTTCTGCTTGAAGGCCATCCCCAATAGTGGAATATCTCCCAGCACCGGCACCTTGCTCTCATTATCCGTATTGGAGACCCGCATCATCCCCCCAACCGCCACGGTATAGCCATCTTTGGCCAACACAGTCCCCTCCATGGTGGACTTGTCTACCGTATCGATAGGCACCTCATGGGTGGAGCCACCTGCCACCACGGTGATCCGGCCACCACCGATGGCTGGCGAGGAATTTTCATGAATCAGGCGCATCACCACTGAACGATCGGCATTGATACTGGGCAGGATGGTCAGGGTATTGCCCACATCCGTCACCTCAGTAACCGGGGTGGGCACAGCATAGTAATTATTGTTGCTGCCCCCAGAACCTGAGCTGCCGGTCTCATAGCCGGTGGTCAAAACCATCTGCTCACCAATAAAGATACGGGCTGGTTTGTTGTTGGAAGAGAGCAGCATGGGGGTCGCCAGGGTCTTGACGTTGTCATCCTGCTTCAATGCCTGAAGCCGGGCCCGAATGTGGTCGTTGAGCAGCTGAAAGACAAAGCTGTTGCCCTCCTGCACCGAGAAGTTCCCCAGCCCCAGCAGCGCACTCCCCACCGACGTCGCGGCGCTGTTCAAAGGGTTGACCGCGTGACCATCATCTGGACCACTGGTCTGACTGCCACCGATATAACTCAGATCGAAGGCCGAGACATTGGCATCGGTCAGCTGCACCTCCAGCACCTTCATCTCCAGCAGCACCTGGGGGATGGGACGGTCAGACGCCTTGATCACGCGGGCAACCTCATCCAGCGCCCTGAGGTCGGAGGTGCGAACAAAAAGCAGGTTATGCAACCGATTCACGGTCACATAGATGGGGGCCTCTTGACGTTGTGCCACCTGGCGAATCTGGGTTCCGGATACCTGCTGCCCCCCCGCCAGTTGGCTCAAGGCGGCCAACTGCTCTGGCGTGAGCTTTTCACTCTCCTGCAAGATATTGGCATCATCCTGTTTTGACCTCTTCAGGCCACCGGATTTCATAGCGCGCTTACTCTTCGTGTTCGAGGTTTGATTGGAACTGGAGCCGCCGGTAAAGGCGCTCAGCCCCTCGATCTCGAAATCGTCCCCATATTCCGTCTTCTTGGTCGAGGCGTTCAGCTGCACACGGTCACCGAACAGATCCTCAATCGTATGGGCTGCAATCGCGACATTGAGGTATTTCAGGTTGAATACCCGGGTATGCTCTTCGGTGAAAACCACCATATCCCGTTGATACTCCTCGGTCGTCATCACCAGGTAGACCCCGGTCTTCTCATTAAAGCGATACCACAATCCGGTGACCCGGCACATGCTGTCCAGTGCCTGATCCACGGTCAGGTCGCGGATAAAAAAGGTTACCTCTTTGTCTGCCGCCTCCTTGGTGGCGACGATATTGACGCCACTCTGCTCCGAGATGACGCGAATGGCATCCCGTACCCGCGCTTGTTTGAACTCCACCCCACCGAGCCGCGTATCCCCGGTTCCCTTGACAGCTCCGACCGCCCCTCCGTTGACGGGCTCGGCCCAGACCGGCGAAACGCTCAACAGGGTCAAACCCGACACCAACGTCAGCCATAGCGCCGACCGGAAGTAGCGGAAGGATCGCTGTGTTACCCGCCCATTCATACTCAACTCTGTACTCATACTAGGGACTACCCATTTTGATTAACGAACAATGATCAACTGACCCAAGGAACCAGCCTCAACCACGATGTTGAGCCGATTAATCTTGCGAACCCGAATCACCGAACTGGCCCCCATCTCATAGAGACCGATGGTGTCCTGTTCACGGACGATATGCACCCCCCCTTTTTCGATCTCCAGGATGGCTGCCACGCCGCCATCCACATCCTCGATCAGACCTCGCAGATACATACGGGGGATCTTTGTCTTCTGTTGAAGCGGCTGAAATACAACGCCTCCCCCGCCATCAGACGCAGCTTGAAGAATACGGCTGGTCGGCGAGAAGGGATCTCGTTTTCCCATGCGATAACCGCTCATTCCACCCTCAGAGATATTGACCCCTGGTGGAGAGATCGTTGTGAAGGGTTGCCGCTCTCCATTGGGTATTGAGTTCTCCGCCAAAGGCAAAGTGGGCGGTGGCGTTTGGCGATCAGGCCTGGTCGATGGCGGTTTGCCCTCCCCCCCCTTTCGCCCGGGGTTCATACGCTGTTTGACCCGGTCGTAGTAGTGGGTAATGGTCTGTACATCCTCCATCAGAGAGCCCTGCCCCGGCCCTGTCTCCCCGGCAATGACCGGACTCAACCCCAGCAAGAGCAGAAGGATGAACCAGCCTGAGGCCAATCTGGATCGAATACTCACATGCCCCCCGTTGAAACCTTGAGAACCGCCTGAAAAAAGGCGTAATAGACAAAACCGACCATGCCACCGACCATCAGGATGAGCGTCGGCTCCACCAGGGCCGTCATGGCCTTGACCATGGCCTCCAGCTCCTTGCGATAAAACTCCCCCACCTCCTGCATGACCACCTCAAGCTGACCACTGCGCTCACCCACGGCCGCCATGTGACGCATCATCAGAGGGATCTGCTGCTGGTCCAACGCCTTCGACAGGCTGCGCCCCTCCAGAATCTGCTCGGCGGCCGACTCGAAGCTGTCCGCAAGGGTTTGATTGCTGACGACACCACTGGTCACTCGTAACGACTGTAATGCCGTCACCCCACTGCGCAACAGCATGGCAAGGGTCCAGCCCGACTGGGCCATGCCGGCATAGACCACCGACTTGCCAACCACCGGCACAGACAACATCACCCGATCCACCACCCTTTTTCCTGGCTTGGTGGTATAGGCAGCCAGGATAGTGAAGAGAGTGATCGTCAATCCCGTGCCAAGCGTTCCGCCCCAGACCTGGAACCAATCGGCAATATCCATCAGCATCTGAGTCGATGGCGGAATCTCCACCTTCTTGGTATTGAGAAATTTGGCGAAACGGGGCACCACCGTGGTCACCAGAAAAGCGCTGACCCCGACAGAGCCCAGAACCACAAAGCTGGGATAGGTCATGGCAGTTTTCAGCTGTCGCTTCAGCTCCACCCGCTTCTCCAGGTTGACGGCCAACCGTTCGAGAATGGGGTCGAGTTCGCCACTCTCCTCGCCACTCTCAATCAGCCTGGCCACCATGGGGGTGAAGGTGCGCTTCTCTGCCGCCAGCGCCGAAGAAAAATTCTGCCCCCGCTGGATGTTGTCACTCATGCGGCCGATGACCTTGCGAAACCTCCGCTTGACCACCATCTCCCTGCTCGCCTCCAGGGCCTCGACGATGGTATGTCCCGCCCGCAACATGAGAGCGATCTGGCGGAAAAAGAGCACCAGGTCGGGCGGTCGTACTGGCATATGCTGCCCTGGCGACAGCAAGGGCAATAAGGCCTTCAAACGACTCAGGACGCTGGCAGCCCCTATCCTCTGGGCACCCTCCCGAATCTCAACCACAAAAATCGCCCGGTCCCGCAGGGTTCTCGCCGCCTCCCGGGCATCCCGCGCCTCGACCTGGCCCTGCTGCTCCTGTCCCTTCTCATTGAGGGCCACGTAGGAATAGATACCCATCTCAGACCCTCACCCCACTGACGCCCAGATGCAGCACCTCACTGAGAGCGGTTTCGCCACTGAGCACCTTGTTGCAGCCGTCCTGCCAGAGGGTCTTCAGGCCCTTGGCATTGCGGCGAATCTCATCCTCACCAGCCCCGCCAGCGATGGCAACCGAGAGTTCAGGGTCCACCCAGAGCGCCTCGAACAGCCCCACGCGCCCCAGAAAACCGCTCCCCAGGCAGTGGGGACAGCCCTGAGGATCAAAGAGTTGCAGATCGATTTGCCCTTCCTTGCCCAACTGCTGGCGCTCCTCTTCGGTTGAAGGGCGAGATTGGCGACAATGGGGACAAAGGCGGCGTACCAGACGCTGAGCCAGAACGCCAATGAGGGTTGAGCCGATCAGATAGTGTTCGGCGCCGATATCCACCAGACGGCTTACGGCACCCACGGCATCGTTGGTATGCAGGGTCGAGAGCACCAAGTGACCGGTCATAGAGGCCTTGAGGGCGGTCTCCGCCGTCTCCATGTCGCGAATCTCGCCCACCAGGATCACATCGGGGTCGTGGCGCAAGAAAGAGCGTAGTGCCTGAGCAAAACTCACCTTGCCACTGACCTGTACCTGGGTAATGCCCTCCATGACCTGCTCGACGGGATCTTCCACAGTCAGGATGTTGAGATCCTCCGCGTCCAACTCACGCAGGGCAGCATAAAGGGTGGTGGACTTGCCGCTCCCGGTTGGCCCGGTGACCAGGATCATGCCATGAGGCCGATCGATAGCCTGACGGAAACCACCCAAAATCCCTTCTGGCATCCCCAGCTTTTCCAGGGTCAGATGCCCGGTCTCCTGGCCCAGGAGTCGCAAGGTCGCCCGTTCGCCAAACTTGGTCGGCACCGTGGCCACACGAATATCGGTCGGGGGAATCTCCCAACCAACCACCTGATAGGAGAGCCCACCATCCTGAGCCACGCGTTGCTCGGCAATATCCAGGGAGGCCAGCACCTTAAGACGCGTCATCAAGGCCTCGCTCTCGACTCCGTTGAGCACCCGGCCGTACTCCTGCAAATGCCCATCCACACGCAACCGGATACGCATGCCGCTCTTGGTCGGCTCAAGATGGATGTCCGAGGCCCGGCGCAAGTAGGCCTCCTTCATGATGTCGTCGAACAGACGTACTGAATCGGCCTCGACATCACCTACGTCGATTTGCGCAGGGACCCGTCCGCCGATCTCTCGTCTGAGCACCGACTCCAGAGTACCGGGATCACTGAGGGCAGGTTGAAACCTCTGCCCCGTCGCACGACTGGCGCTATCCAGACTCAAATGGTCATCAGGATCGGCCAGGGCCAAAAGAGACTCATCGCCCTCACCCTTGACCGGCAACATCAGACGTCGCTGCATCAATCCCTGCGGCATGCGGGCCACAAGTTCCATATCGGGTTTCAACTGTTTGGCCAGCAAAAAGGGGATGCCACGCATATTGGCCAGGGCTTGGTAAAGGGCAGCCTCTGGGAAACGGCCGGCCCTGGTCACCGCCTCCAACAGGCGAATCCGTTCACGTCGGGCCTGCAATTTGAGCCCGTTGATGCTCTTGGCATCCACCAGCCCCATCTGCACGCCGGCATTGATCAAGACAGCTTCAGAGACAGCCATGGCTACCAGACCTCTCCGCTACGCATTCGGCTCAGACGCGCAAAGGCCTCGGTGTCATGACAGGCAGTCAGTGCGGCATCGCGGCTGATCATGCCTTTACTGACCAAGAGAGCCAGTGCCTGATCCAGGGTCTGCATGCCCTCCTGACTGCCGCTCTCCATGGCCGAGTAGATCTGACGGGTCTTGGCATTCTCGATCAGATTGGAGACCGCCCGGGTCACCATGAGCATCTCCACCGCTGGCACCCTGCCTTTGCCATCACGCCGGGGGATCAAGTGCTGTGCCACCACCCCACGCAAGGTCATGGCGATGCGGTGCCGGGCCACATCCTGCTCCTCGCCGGGAAAGCTCCCCACCAACCGCTCTACCGCCCCCACAGCCTCACCGGTATGCAGGGTGGAAAAGACCAGATGTCCTGTCTCGGCTGCGGTAATGGCGGCACGCATGGTCTCCAGATCGCGCATCTCTCCCACCATGATCACGTCCGGATCCTCACGCATGGCCGCCCGTACCGCCTCGGCAAAACTGGGCACATCAGTGTAGAGTTCCCGGTGGTGCACCAATCCACTTTGGCTCTGATGGACAAATTCCACCGGATCCTCAACTGTCAGGATGTGGCATTCGCGAGTACGATTGATTTCGTTCAGCAGGGCGGCCAGGGTGGTGGATTTGCCACTGCCTGTCGCACCGGTCACCAGCACCAGCCCGGACTTCAAACCAGCCAGCCTTTGCAGCTGATTCGGCAGATAGAGTTGATCCAGAGAGAGCATCTGCTGATCCAGATGGCGCGCCGCAATGGCCGGACGGCCCATCTCCCGATAACAGTTCACCCGGAAACGCTCGCCGGCCGGATCCGAATAACCCAGGTCTACCGTCAGCTTGGTTTCAAACTCATGGCGTTGGAATTCCGTCATCAGTACCGAGGTCATGGACGCCACGGTCTCTGCCGACAAGGCATCGCCCTCATCGCGGTGTAACAGACCATCCAAACGGAAAACGGCCTGAGCGTCACAACTGATGTGCAGATCCGAGGCGCCCATGGCGACACAGACTGACAGCAATTGGTCGAAATGCACCTTGGCGTCCATCGTCTGCCTTAAATCGCCAGAATCATGATCAGATCCAAGCTGTCTGCTGAGATCGGCGAACCATCACTTCCCTTTTCTTCCTTGGCTTTTTCCTCCGAGCGCACCGTCATGGCAAGCTGCACCACAGAGACCTGGTGATTGAGATCCGGCAGGCCATCCAGAAAGGCCAACAACTGCCAATAGTTGGAGCGGGCACTGATCTGCAACAGCGGTCTACCCAGACGGATATCGACACGGGGCCCTTGCCCATTGGCATTTTCCGGTGTCGCAGAGAAGAGCGCGCCCGATTTCAACACCTGGATGCCACTGCCCTCCGCCAGGGTAGAGATATCCAACAGCAGGCGCTGTTGTGCATCCCGATCTTCCAATGCGACAAAACCGACCCTCGCCCCATCCCACTGGGTCTGCAACAAACTCAGTGCACTCTCTGCTTCCGTCAGTTTTTTCGCATAGGTCTGTGGGCTCTCTTGGGTCTGCGCCGTCACCTTGGTCCGTTTTTTCATACGATCCATACGCCGATGAACCAGCTGTTCGGCATCGCTCAACCCCTTCTGCGTCACGGGGTAGATCAACCCGCCATAGGCACCGGCCAGCAACGCCATGGCCACCAGCAACAGCCGCAACCGATCCCCTTTAGTCACTCTTTTCCAGCGGCTCACCCCTTCTTCTCCTCAGCGGGCGTGATTGGCAACAGCCAGGTTTCCAAGGTGTAGCCCTCCAGCTTCAATCGTCCTTGGCCTCTATGAAATTGCGGACCCACAATCCGGTATTGCCATCTCTCCAGATTCTTATTGAGGCGATTCAGAAAGAGTTGGGCGCTGGTCTCCGACAGGGCCCAACCTTTGAGAAAAAAACCCGCCTGCTTCTCCTTCTCTTCCAGCTGATCCAGCATCACCTCATCTCCAATGGAGTCAGCCACCGCCCGCAACAACCCCGGCACCGATTCCTGACGCTTGAGGAGAACATCCTCAAACACATGCAATTCCTGACGTTTTTTCTTTAATTCTCTCTCTTTGAGCTGTAACTGCCCTCTCAAAACAGTGACTTCATTAGCGGCTGATTCCATCTGTTGTTTGATCTGCATTTTTTCACTGTACTCGGCGTCCAAAGCTGCCAACGTCTCCTGCTGTTGCCAGGTCTGATAGCGTAAGGAGAGGTCGTAACCGATAATCCCCATCAACAAAACCAGTGCTGCCGCGTAGGGCCAAACACCCTGATTTTTCCAAATGGGTGGCTTTGGGGGTTGCGCCTCAACACGCGCCAATACCGGCCTGCCGATCTGCCCTAAACTGTGGGCTGCAACCCCGGCCATGGAGGTCAGTAGCTGTGGGGGGATAAGTGACTCGACAGCACTCAGCAGTGTTGGCAAAGGCAAAGCTGATACCTCCCGCTGTAAACGCTGGCCAAGTCCTGTACTGATCTGCCCGAAAAGGGCCGCCTGAGTACTCAGATACAATCTGTTGATATCCGGCCGCATCTGCTCGTGACAAAGCCCGGCGCACTCGTCCGGATTGGCCAGCCCTTCTTGACAGGACTCGATACGGAGCGAGGCCAGACTACCGGGGCGTCCGCGCAACACAGCAAACTGCTCCTGGCGAATATCCACCAGCATCTGCTCCCGTTCCTCAGCAACCAATCCCAAACCTGCACCCAGATGGGGATAGATCCAAGCGAGGAAAATACCCTGTTTACGAAAGGCCTTCGCCCACTGCTTGCGAGTGGCATCGCCAATCCCCACCGCCAGCCAAGGAAAGTGCTCAGTCTGCTCTTCCTCAAGCTGACCTTGTGCTGCCCAACCGGAGACCACCTCATCATCGAACAGCACCAGCTTTTCCTGTAGCGCCAGACAGGCATCGATCTGCTCGCGGGTCGCGTAACCCAGATCCTGGGCCAGCTCACCAAAACGGGCCTTGGCCCGTTCAGTACCAGATTCATTGCGCATGGCCAGTTCGGCCTGAATTTCCCGCCGTTGCTCGGCATTGATATAGCCCCGCCCCATCAGCAAGGCACCAATGGACCAGATCTCACTCTGTTGCCCGAACAGGGATTCCAACTCCCAGCGCACCAACTCACTCATCTGGGGGGTGCTACGGGGTTTCTCAGGATTGACCGGCAGTTCCAACAGCGCAGAGATGGCGGAAGCTGTAATCAGCACCGCTTTTTTCGGCAGACGTTTTTTGGTTTGAGTACGAATCTGCTCTAACACTTCTCCGACGGCACTGGCAAACTCCAGAGCCTGGGATACCCCAACGGCTTCGAATTCCATGGACGAGATCCCGGCATGGGCCAAGGCACCATAGAGCGCAAAACCTGTGGTTTCGAACACCAAAAGGCTACCGGGAGCACCGACCTTGACGCCATTCAGGCGCTCAAAAATAGTCTTCTTTTCTGTCATCATCTGTGTGCAGCTCGCCTGCATCCGTCTTAATCTATATCGTTCGCGTCAGGAAAGGTGTTGACCGGCGTCTAATTCACCGGCCACGCCAATGGCTGGATCACTGTTCCCGGCACCAGGGAAAACAGTTTCCATGAGCTTCCACCTGGATATGGATTGGTGGTACAGATACTGGTACTGGTATCGTATTCAAATACCCCATACGCCATCTGTCCCTGACTCAGGTATTGAGTGCCGGAAAATGAAAACAGGTGTGATTGTGGCGTGCCATCCCAGGTCACATTGACCACGCCTGATAACAAAGGGGTGCTATCAATCTGTCCATTTGAACGCCCCATTATTTGTAGACACAGATTATGGGTTGGCATCGATGATGATGCCGGAGCTCCAAAATCGACCATCAAACCACCGCTGCTTGCGGATGAGATCTGTACCCGATACTCATTTTGTGCGATGAGCGTCTCTGAACCTGTTGGGGGATAATCATTTTCATAGTGTTCATGGCCGCTGGAATCCCCTTCCATACCATAACTTTGAAGAGTCAGATTGGACCCGGCAATAGAAAATAACCAACCGAAATTTGGGCTGCCATCCCTATTTCCCCAACCATCACGAAAAGCGTGTGTGCCACCTGATTCCGAGGTGGCTGGCAGATAGGGGCCATGCCAGCCAGCCCATAAACCGGTATCCGCGTCATAGGACCAGGGACAGGACTGGTCTCCCGCAGTACCGGAATCACAATCCGTTGGCTCTTCGATGAGTTCTTTAATGTTCAGCGGCAACCGCCCCATATCCGCCACAAACCCCCGAATTTCCGGCTGGCCATTGAGGGTGCGCGAGGTATCGCCGATGATCGCCCTTTTGATCATCTCCAGGCGGTTGCGGGTGTCCTCGAAGCGTATCTGGCTGCTGTTGTTGTCCACAATGGCCAGACTGGTGTAGGCGACGGCGGAGAGGATGACAATCACCAGCAGCAGCTCCAATAGCGTGAGGCCCTGTTGATATCGACAGGTGACGGCACACGGCAAAAACATCCGACTCCTCACCCCTATTGCCTCTCGGGCTTTTTATAGCCCGTAATCAGGATCGCAGGCCCCTTGTCGTAGCTATAGAGGTGATACCCCACAAAGCGGGCCTGCTGTTCCACTTTCAAACCTTTATTGATCCAACCCACCGAGGCCTCATCTACATAGACAGAGATAATCTGTCCCCCTGCTGACTCCACAAACATGCGATGTTTCACCACCGGCACGGGATTGAGGCCACCCATCTCCATGGCGGTATAGACATAGGAGAGTTTTCTCTCTTCGGGATGGCGCTTGAGGCGGGCCTCGAAACTGACTGGGGCAGCCATGGCAATGATCTTCTTGGTTGCCATCGACATGCGCTTTTGCTCTTGCTCGATAAAGCGATCAAGATCCACGGATTTGAAATCACCACCGTCAGCCATGACCGGAGAGATGACTACTGACAGAAAGCCGATAATCGCAAAGGCTATAAAAAGGAATCTCATCATTGGATATTCAGGACGATGTCGTCACCGCCTCCTTGGTTATATTCGCCATTGGGGCCCATGCTGATGAGCGTGGGCGACGAGTCCAGATCGAAGAGCAAATAGGGGCGCCCCCAGGTTTTCAATGGATCGGTGCCTCCAGCTGTCATCACCCAATCCAGCAGCGTCCCGCTGGAGACGCTCTCTGCCCGGTGCTCGAAAGGGTCTGCTATGCCCGGCACATCGGGAATGTCACCACCAGAGAGAGGATCTCCTGATACATTGCCAGCAGGGGAATCCGCACTGTTGATATCCGCACGGATATCGACAAAGCCCTCGCTAAAGCCTTTCAGATAGGGGCCGCGCCAGCCTCGCCCCACATTGATATCCCAGGCCATAATCGGCGTAGAGCCATCTGTTGGCTCAATAAACAGTTGCGAGAAATTTGCCGGTGAATAGAACCAGGCCGAATCGACTGAGTTGGGCACCATTCCCCCCTCTGCCACCCGAGCAAAGGGCCCGGTCTTCGGGTAATAGCCTGTATCCTGTCTGAATTGGCGGATCGCCCTGGCAATTTCCTGCATCTCGGTACGCACCAGGCCGTCATTGGCCTGCTGGGAAATACCCTGAAAGGCGCCTGTGGCCACGAAGGCAGTTGCCGCCAAAATGCTGACCACCACCAACAGCTCCAGAAGACTGAACCCTCGGTGGGCCTGTACAGACCTCATGTGATCGATTCGTTGTAATGCCATAGACTGAAAACCGTTCAAACAGTGAAAAACGAGCCTGCACCTCAGTTTCCTGATTCGGTGTTGCCCCTAAATTGATGAAAAGAGACTCAGAAGAGGTTGGTAATCACATCCCTGTGGAACGGGTGACCCACCGTCACCCGCTCATCCATCGATTCAGGCGTTAGATGGTGTTACGAGTACCATCCCATTCGCCCAGCTCCTCTTCCTTGGTATCACCGGCGCCATCCACAATGGCGGAGAAAGAGACCTGATCACTGGCCACAGTGGTCCAAGTACCACCAGTTGCATCCCAGGTGGAAGTACCGATCTCAAACAGAGCGATGAAACGGTTGTACTGGGTCGGAGAGACGTGGCGATATACCGGCACAGAGGTCATACCGCCCAGCTCATTGGCGTTGAACAGATTGGAGGAGGGACCGATACCCACCGCCATCAACACAGGAGCCTCGGCGCCATCTACATTGCCGGCGCCGCCCATGGCAGCACCGCTATAGGCAGCACTGCCGTAGTCACCAGGGCCTAACACACGCTCCACGGTACCAGTCCAGTAGGCCACATTGGCATCAGCACCCGAACCATCGTAGTCAGTCACCTCAACGCTTACGCCACAACCATTGCCTTCTGCACCCATGAAGATGTTGCCGGCCACGACCGCATTACCGCGATTCCCCACCGTTGCCGGCAGGGCAGAGGGGGCACAATCGGCCGCCACAGTACTATCCGGGGGATTGTTGCCCGCGGCATCGATATAGCGGAGATGACTCATACCGATATCAGCCATATTGTCAGCAGCACCGGAAATCATCGCACCAGCGGCCACATCGCCTATGGCCAGAATATCGCCATCAGCACTATTAGGCAGCAGGGCAAAAGAAGAAATGCTGCTGGCATCATCAACCGACAACAAGGAGTCGAAGTTGTTGGGCAATGCGTTGTGATTCAACACCCGGAAGGTACGGATACCCTTATTCATCTCGTCCATCATGGCCACATGTGCAGCAGCAGATGCACGAGCATCGGTATCCTGCAAGGCGATGGTTGCAGTACCGGCAATGGCAGCCAGAATAGCAACCACAACCAGCAATTCAAGCAGGGTAAAACCGCCCTGCTTGCGCTGCGATTGCAGTTTGGCAACACGCTTGGCCAGCTGGCCATCTTTGATGCTTGAGGCATCGATACGATCAAAGTTCTTCAAAATGGATTTCATTTTCATTTCAGTTTTCTCCAGTTTCAGGCGCTCTAACCCCACCCGGGCGCAACGACCTGCCAAGTTCATTGAGTGAATAAAGCGATGAACGTCCCACACGCTGTCACGCCTGGTTTGGTACAGCCTCGCGCTGTCACCGGAAAAAAAAGTGGGCCTCCCTGCCCGAGCAAGAGATGAACAATAAATCGTTCTTCAGCAGCCACCGATCCAAATCCAGGATCAGCGTTCAGGCATTGCCATAGTGGACAATGCCTCTTTGTCCAAACCCCTATGCCAATAAAGGTTCAAACTTGCATGCGGCCACTCGCCACATGCACAGGAGACTCTTCTGTCTCGTTTTTGTAATCCACCACAAAGCGATATTGGCGACCACAATGGATAATGATCTCCTTCTGGCCTCTGCGGAGAATCTTCATTTCCACCCGCATGTCCGCGTAGCCATCATGGGAAAAGAGCTCCATGTAGAGCTGTGCAAACTTGCCCAAAATCTCATGATTGGTTGCACTGATTGCTGCCATGAATATCCCATCTGTCTCTGACCCAAACCGTTCAGGAAGCAAGAAATCGTCTCTCCCCCCCATCTGTGTGACTAGGCTATCAGGCTCTAAACGCAAATGCAAACGATTCTTATTTATTTTACCCGTTTCAGTGACGACGTATCCCATTCCAAGGTGGAATGGCCGTTCACCATCGATGCGCTAGATGACCAGACCGCCAACAGTTCGGCTTCATTTCCTTACCCAGTCAGACGTTGAAACTGTTCCCGCCAATGGACTCGGTCGCGGCTTTGCTGGGTTGAGGTTGCGCGTCAGTATTGACAGCAAGGGCACGCGTCGGGAATTGGTGGATGCGCTTTGCTTATCCACCCTACACCACTAAGCACGGCATTCCCTGATACCCCGTCCAACCCGATCACTACAGGTCAAGCTGGCTGCCCCCTTGGTTTTGACCTTGGCCTTGCCTTAAAAAATTTTTGCTTAAAACCATCTTCTTGCTATTAATTTAGTAGCGCGCTATGCTTTCCGTAGCGTACGGATAATTTTATCCAAGGAGAAAATCATGCCTGTTATTACAATTGCCATCCATCCAATTGATCAAGAAACAAAAAAACATCTGATCAAAGCAGTAACTGAAGCTGCTGCAAAAATAACCAATGTTCCCGTTGACAAATATGTTGTCTTTACCTGATTACCCATTATATTCAGCCAACGTTGTCTCTGAGAGCTAAACTTATTAGTAAGGGTGCAGTGTGAGGGT
>JBNKLG010000074.1:0-14577 GCA_050292235.1 Sedimenticolaceae bacterium
ATTGTATATATTGGTTATTGCTAATATACTTGCGCCATTCCAAGTTTTACCCTGGTGACGAGCCGTGCAGGTCAAAGAAATTAATGTTAACGAGTTGAAAAAGCGCCTGGATGAAGGGGCCAATATCCGTTTGCTGGACATCCGCAGCGATGCCGAAGTGGCGGGTGGTGTTTTGCCTCAGGCCGAACATCTGGCGATGCATCTGATTCCCCTGAAGATGAACGAGTTTGCTCAGGACCCAACCCAGGAGGTTATCCTCTATTGCCGTAGTGGGGCTCGCTCCTACCATGCCTGTATGTATTTGATGCAACAGGGGTTAAACAACTGTCTTAACCTGCGTGGTGGCATTATTTCATGGGCTCAGCTGGGGTATCCCATCGAACAATTCGGCTAATTTGGCCTTGCTGTTCTCTGTGGCTGGCAGGGAATTAAAACTTGCTTTGCTTCGTATTTTTGAATATAAGTACGCGCTTACATTTTGACTTAATCCCCTTTTGATGACCCTAAGGGGAGGCGTTAGCCGCTTTACTTCAGGCGTTGGCCGGTGCCAGCGCCCACTTTCACAAGTCGCAACTAATCGGAGGTTGATAATGGCTGATTTTGATCAAGAACTGGATGCCAGCGGACTCAATTGCCCCCTGCCCATCCTGCGGGCAAAGAAAACCTTGAACGGTATGGAGTCCGGTAATGTGCTGCACATCATCGCCACCGATCCGGGTTCAGTGAAAGACTTCGAGGCCTTTGCCAAGCAAACCGGTAACGAGCTGATGGAATCTAAGGAAGAGGGTGGCAAATTCCACTTCCTGATCAAGAAGTCCTGAGCCTCTTTGTCTTAAACAACTGCTCTGGAGGAGTACCGTGGAACAGAAAAAACTGGCCATTATCGCAACCAAGGGCACCCTGGATTGGGCCTATCCGCCCTTCATTTTGGGTTCCACCGCAGCCGCATTGGGCTATGACGTGGAGATCTTTTTTACTTTCTACGGCTTGCAGTTGTTGAAGAAAAAAACGGATCTCAAGGTGACCCCCCTTGGCAATCCCGGTATGCCCATGCCCGGTGGCATGGAAAAATGGATGCCTGTCATGGTGACTGCTCTGCCGGGTATGGAAGCCATGATGACATCCATGATGAAGAAGACAATGGCTGCGAAGGGTGTTGCTAGCATCGAAGAGCTGCGTGAGCTTTGTCAGGAAGCTGAGGTTCGTTTCGTTGCCTGTCAGATGACTGTCGATCTTTTCGATATGGATCATTCCGCTTTTATCGATGGCGTGGAATACGCCGGTGCCGCTCGTTTCTTCGAGTTCGCAGGCGAGGCCGATATCTGCATGTATATGTAAGTCCGAACTATCCTTCGGCACCCTAAAAGCCGCCCCAAAAGGGCGGCTTTTTTATGGATGGCTGCTTGGCGACACAATCCGTTGCGGTAGATTTTCTCTGGAAATACTCCCTCTTCCCGGGATGGTGGGTTAGCTCGAGGTCTTCAGCGTGACCCGATCCCGCCCCAGGTGTTTGCTGTCGTACAGGGCCTGATCCGCCAGTTTGATGAGATCGCAAGGGGTTGTGTGAAGATCCGGGACGATGGTGGCAATACCGATACTGAGGGAGACGATATCTTTGATCGGGGATTTGTCATAGGCGATTTTCCGCGATGCGATATCGTGACAAATGGCCTCTGCAATAGCCACGGCATCCTCCGCCCTGGTGCTCGGCAAGATGACGCCAAATTCTTCTCCACCGTAACGGGCAGCCACATCGGAAAGGCGTTTGCATTGTGCCTGAATGGCCTCGGCCACGGTTTTTATGCAATCGTCCCCGGCCAAATGGCCATAACTGTCGTTGTAGCGTTTGAAAAAGTCGATGTCACAGAGCAGCAGTGAAATGGGTGCGGATAAACGTTGCAGTTGTTTGATCTCCTTACTGAGCATCGCATCGAAATAGCGGCGGTTATAGATTTGTGTCAGACCATCCAGGTTCGATAGGTGTTCCAGTTTTCTGTTGGCTGCTTCAAGTTCCTGGGTTCTCTCTCGGACCTGGGATTCAAGCGTCAGAGTCAGGGCCTGTTTTGTTCGCAACAGGGATTGTTGGGCCAGGTATTTCCATAGCAGGATGAGGAGTCCTGCCAGCGAGAGGGTGGTCATGCCGATAAGTGCTGTTTTGTACCTTTTATAGAGGTTTGGCGGCAGATTGATGATTCGGCTGCCTTTCGGCAGAGAAGTCTTGGAGATACCGTAGCGCCGCATCTCTTCATAATCGAAGATGTATCGGTTCTGACCGCTGATGTCTACGGGCAGATCTTTGGCTTGGTGGCCATGCAGAATCTTGAGGGCCAGCTCCCCCACTTTTTTCCCCTGAATGAGACCAGAGGTGATCTTTCCTCCGACAATTCCCTTGCCCAGGTAAAAGTCCCAGGAGCCATAGATGGGGACACCGGTACTTCTTCTGATCATCTCAATGCCTTCGGTATAGGAGATGAAACTGTTTTTTCGGTCCCGATTCAATGCAGAGAGATAGATGATGTCGTTGTCGCCCAGTTTCTTCAGTTTGCCAGGTATCTCTTCGAGCAGAAAATTCCTGTAATACTCAAATTCGAGTTGGCCATGATAGTGGTGCTCGATGGCTTTTAGCTCCTGATGTATGGCTTTCCCTGTGGGCGTGTTGTCGATAATGACAAGGACGTGACGACGTTCGGGGTGCAGCTTGTGCATGACGTTGAGTGTTGCCTGGTGATCCGTGGTTTCGGCAATGCCGGTTACCTGGGGGATCGATCGGATCAGCTCCTCGCTGTAGTTATTTACACCACAAAAGACGATGGGGGGTTCTCCATGGAAGGTGATTTTTTTCTCTTTGATCAAATTCAGGGCGCTGTTGTCCGAAGCCATGACCACCTCATAAGCGATATTTTTATGGATAGAGGAGGTCAGTTTGGTGATCTTATCCAGATAGTCGGCCCCGGAATTTCTTTTCAGATCCAGATATTCGTAGTGCAGCTCATAGTTTTTGTGAAAGTTGGCAAAAGCCGATTGTATGCCCTGGGTGATATGGTCTGTCCATTCCAGCCCCTGGTGGTAGGAGTGGAGTACGAGCACCTTCAATTTGCGCTGGGCAAGGCAGTCCTGCGTTAGAAAGCCTGCAAGGATGACAACGCAAAATGTTCTGAGAAGGGTTCTTGAGGCTGCAATCAAAGGATCGGGCACTCTGATCTGGTATACAAAGTATCCGGTTTGCCGGATGACAAGATAACTTACCTGTGAAAGGGGTATTTGTCGATAGGCGCAGGTAGGGTGGGGCAGGGCGATGCGCTTTCAGTGGCCCTCGGCGATAAAATTTCGAGCTCCTTGAATCGTCCAGTCAGGCGGTCAGTGGCTGCATGGGCAGCCACTGACCGGGTTGTAGAGAGTGCTGCGGGATGATTTTAGTGGTCGAGACGGCGCTGGTTGCCACCATCGTGCACAATTGCGTTGCCTGTGGGATATGAGGGGACTTCGGGGGCTTTGCTGAAGGTGCCACCGTCACTGACAATGGTCGAATGGCCTGCTTTTCCGGCGTGTTGCTTGATGTCACGAAGCCGCTCAAACATGGCCAGAACCAAGACGGCCACGATGGCGATGGCAAAGAACAGGCCGGGGTGGTGTTCCATCAGGGTCAGAAGAGCCAGGCTGGCGGTCAGTATGACCATCACGGATTCCAGGGGGGTGATGTTCTCTGGGCGAAAGAGATTGGCAGCAGGGTGGTTGCGTTGCATCTGAGACCTCGCTGATAAACTGATGAGCAGGCCTAGATGATAGCGGGTGCTACGTCAAGATAACGTTAAGACGCTGGCGGTTGGAGTTGAAGGCGGGCCTGGGTACCGCCGTTTGGCCGGTTCGAGAGTGCGATTTGCCACCCCTGGCTATCACAGAGACGTTTCACGAGAGAGAGTCCCAGGCCTGCCCCCTGGCTATGACGGCCGCGCACATAGCGCTCGAACAGTCGGGCACTGTCCGCCTCATCCAGGCCACTGCCTGTGTCTTCAACCAGGACAACTTTTTTGGCCTCAGTTGTGATGCAGATCTCACCGCTTTCGGTGTGGCTTAAGGCATTGCGTAGCAGGTTACCCAGAACCATGGCCAATACGGTCCGGTCGGCAGGCAGTATCACTTCGTCTTTCTGCTCCAGTCGAAGTGTTACCGGTTTGCCGTGCAGCAGGTTGCGATATCGGGCCAACAATTCGGTTGCCAACTCAGCTACATTACAGGGGGCTGGCTGCTGTTGCATCAGTTCCTGTTCACGGGCCAGGGCCAGCAGGGCGCCGGAGATCTCCCCCATTTCCAGCACGGCGCGCCCAATCCGGGCTACCCGATCCCGATTTTTCCCCTCGATGGCGGGGTCGTCCAGCAGTAACTCGGTGGCTCCGTTGATGACTGCCAATGGTGTGCGCAATTCGTGGCTGACATCGCCGGTAAAGAGGCGTTCACGCTCGATAAAGGCATGTAACCTCAGCTGATAGTCATCAAAATCAGCGGCCAGCAGTCGTACCTCTTGCCAGGGAAAGAGTTTTGCCAGTGGCACGGGTTTTCCCGCCGGTTCCAATTCGGCCACCATTCTGGCCAGTTCATTGACCGGGGCGATGACCCGTCCTGCCAGGCGCCGACCGGCGAGGGCTGAGACCAGTGTCATCAGGATCACGCTGCCCGCCAGCATCAGGGCAAAAGTGCGTTCTCGCTGGCTCAGGGCCGTGGTGTCATACAGCACAGCAAAGCGACGCCCATCCACCTCGCGTACGGCGGCTTGGTAGGGGTGCTCTTCCAAGGCGAGCAGATAGCGACCTGGTCCAAGGGCCATGACCTCTGCGGGCACACTGGGGTTGGGCGGTTCGTCGATGACATAAGCGAGAATGGTTGCGGTGCGTTCGGGAATGGACTGGGGGTTGCGCTCGATCCGCAGCACAAAGTCATCCAGCTCGGCGCTCAGGGTATCGTCGATCAGGCGGGCTTCGAGGTCGTGGGAAGTGAAAAAGATGAGCAGTGCCAGCGCCAGGCTGACCACGCCGGCAAAAAGGGCGAAGGTCACCGCAACCCGGTTTCTCAGGCTATCGCTCATCCGGTTGCGCCAATTGGTAGCCTACGCCGCGAATGGTGTGAACCAGAGGGGTGACTGCATCACGATCAATGGCGCTTCGCAGGGCGTGCATATGGGCACGCAGGGCATCGCTGTCTGGTGGGTCATCACCCCAGATAGCCCGTTCCAGTTCGTCACGCCGTACTACGGCAGCATGAGCAGTGTGAGTAGCCGCATGGGAATAGGCGCCAGCTCGATGCGGCGACCTGTGCGCTCAACCCGTAATTGCTCGGGATCAAACCGCAGATCCGCCACCGTCAGGCACTGGTTGGCCTCTTGGGTTCGGCCGCGCTTAACCAGGGCGCCCAAACGCACCTCCAGCTCCTGCATGGCGAAGGGTTTGACCAGATAGTCGTCCGCACCCTGGCCAAACCCCGCCAGCTTGTCGTTCAGGCTGTCCCTGGCTGTGAGCATCAAGATTGGTGAGTTGCCCCCTTCGGTACGATAACGGCCACATACCTTCAGGCCATCCATGCCCGGGAGCATCAGGTCTAGAATGATGACATCGTAGTGCTGTTGCTGGGCGAAACTAAGGCCGGTTTTTCCGTTATAGGCCACATCTGCTGTGTGGCCACGGGACTCCAGGAAGTCACAGAGGTTTTCGACCAGATCCGGGTTGTCTTCAATCACCAGTAGGTGCATGACTCATCTCTCTGGATATGCAGTGATCTTCCTCTGGTTTCCCCCCCCATTTTGGTCAGCGTCCGTGCTGAGCAGCAATGGCTAGGGCTAGTAGATCAGGTTCATCACGAACATCATGACCGTTAGAAAAAGCAGGGTCATGATACCACCGGCCTTCATGAAGTCGGGTACGCGATAGCCACCAGGCCCCATGATGAGCGCATTGACCTGATGGGTTGGGATGAGGAAGGAGTTGGAGGTGGCGATGGCCACAGTCAGAGCAAAAACTGCCGGATTGCCACCGGCGCCAATGGCGATATTGACCGCTAAAGGAACCAGCAAGACAGTGGCGCCCACATTGGACATGACCAGCGTGAAAAAGGTGGCCAGCACAGCCACCGCCGCTTGTATTACCCAGATCGGCATATCGCCGACTACCAAGAGTACCTGTTCGGCAATCCATTTGGCCGTTCCCGTGGTCTCCACCGCCAGCCCCAGGGGAATGAGTGAGGCGAGCAGAAAGACGGTTTTCCAGCTGACGGCGGCATAGGCCTCCTCGATGTTGAGCACGCCGGACAGCACCATACCGATGGCACCGGTCAACAGGGCCACCGAAAGCCGAATGTCGGTGAATAGCACCATGGAGAGGGCAATGCCAAAGAAGATGGCTGCCGGAAGTACCTTGTTGGGTCGCAGCTCTTCACGGGGATATTCGCTGGTCACCACCACAAAGTTGCGATCTTTCTCGATGCGTGCCAGGGCATCCCAGGCAGTGTGAACCACCAGAGTATCGCCAGCCTGGAAGGGGACATTGCGGATATCCTCGCCTTCCCGCAGGGTCTTGCTGTTGCGGTGTAGCCCGATCATGGCAAGCCCGGTGGTTTTGCGTAGCCAGAGATCGCGGGCGCTCTTTCCAATGAGGCTGGAGCCTGGTGGAATCAACACCTCGGCAATCCCCGCCTTGGTGGTCGCCAGGGATTCGGAGAAGGCTCGCAGTTCGGTGCGCTGTTTGAGGCCATATTTTTCGCAGAAATGGGTCAGATCCTGGGGGTCAGCAACGATGCCCAGCACCATCTCAGCGCGAAAAACGGTGTCGCGGGCAATGGTGCCCGGCCCAATGCGGGACTCCTCCCCCGATCGCTGGCTGGCGATAACCCGGATACGATGGCTGGTTTCCACATCGTCCAGGCTTACGCCGATCAGGGCGCTGCCCTCGGGCACCACAATCTCGCTCAGGGCATAGTCGACGCCATAGACCTCATGGAAATAGCGCATGGGATCTGTGGCGCTGGTGCTGCTTTCACTCTTGGTGGCAGGCAGCACGAAACGCCCGGCCAGCACAAAGTAGATAATACCGGTGGAGACCAGGGCAATGCCCACCGGGGTGACGGAAAAGAGGCCCCAGAGCTGCATCTGCTGTTCGGGTGGCAGGGCCTTGTTGGAAGTCAGGATGAGATCGTTGAGCAGAATCAGCGGGCTGGATCCGACCATGGTCATGGTGCCGCCGAGAATGGCGGTGAAGCCCATGGGCATCAGCAAGCGCGACATGGGCAGCCCTGAGCGGGCCGAGATGCGCGAGACCACCGGAAGGAACAGGGCGGCAGCGCCTACATTCTGCATAAAGGAAGAGATGAAGCCGACCGTTGCGGAGATGATCGGGATGATGCGCTTTTCTGTGGTGCCGCCTACCTTCAGAATAAAGGCGGCCACCTTGCTCATGAGACCGGTTTTGTCGAGTCCGGCGCCAATGATCATGACCGCAATGATAGAGATCACTGCGTTGGAAGCGAAGCCATCAAACAGATGTTTGTTATCGATCAGGCCCTTTTCCAGGCCCATTAACGGGGCCAGCAGAGAGGTGAGGCCCAGCAATACCATGACGGTGACCGCAGCCACATCCACGCCCACCACCTCGAAAGCAAAGAGGTAAATGGTGAGTACCAGTATGGCGCTGACCCAGGCAATCTCGACGCTGGGTACCACAAAGGCCAGATAGATGCTCAAAGCAGCGAAAAGGAAAGCTGCAATCAGCTGTTTCGTTGAGAGAATGCCCGGCATGGTTACGGATTTTTCTTCATCAGCCAGTCTATTCATTTAGCTTTTCTCTGCTGGGTCAATTCATGCCAAATCTATCACGGGTGGATCTTGGGGTGAAACAGCGAATGCTGATGTAAACACGCCGGGCCTAAGAGCGAGAGGTCTGTCTCGGATCAACATCAGGTCCTGGCCTCGGTAATCCCAATGCCAGGATACCCAAAACCAGAGTGACGCCCAGTAAAAAGAGATGCAGGTTGGCCGCTCCGGCGACGACGCTGTTGGCATTGATCCCCAATGGAGCCAGTACCATCACCATGGCCAATTCGTAACTGCCCGAGCCAGCCACCCCGTGCACCGGAAGTACCGAGCTGAGCTCGGCACCCATGACACCCAGCAGGGCCTGCCACCATGGCAGGGGTAAAAAATGGAGCAGAATGGCGCCGAAGGCCATCAACTTGCTGCCCCAGATCAGTGCTGTCCAGAGGTAGAGACGTAGAAAGGCTGGTTGTCGCTCTGGCAAGGCCAGTAACAAGTGGCATAGGGTACCAGCTAACCTACTTTCTTTTTGCTGAAGCCAGGGCAGTCCCAATGTGCGCAGTGGGTAGAGCCACCATAGGGTGGATAACCAGATCAACAGTGGTAGCAGCCAGAGGATTTCTCTCTGACGCAACCAAAGGGCGATCAGGCCCATGGCCAACAAAAGGTGCAGATCCAATGCCCGTAACCAGAGCAGCGACAGACTGCTGTCGATCATTGACAGGCCGAAATAGCGTTTCATCAGCAAGGGGAAGGCAGCTTCACCTGCCCGCATTGGCAGCAGATTGTTGGCAACGTTGTGCAGGATACTGAGCCGTAGTGTCGGTAGAAAACGCCCCTGAAGAACGCTATGGCAACAGTCGTAGATGCGCACTGCCCGTAGCAGATAGCTGATCAGGCTCAACAGCAGGAGCAGGCTGAGCCAGAAGAGGCTGATTTGTCGCCAGGGAGTGATCAGGGCAGACCAGCCAATGCGGGTCTGCAGCCAATAGAGCAGGGTGGCCAGGATCAGCCCGCCGATGCCCCAGTCACGCCAACGGATCTTCACTTCTGGGAATCAACCTGATGCAGCATGGGCGTGGCCAGACTGATGCCATGTTCTGCGGCAGCCTGGATGATGATTTCCAGAAAAAGCTGGCGGGTTTTCAGCAGTTCGCGTACCGCTTTAGTGTAGAAAAAGATCGACCAGGTGATAGCGAAGTCACCGGCTTCGGTGGTTCGCACATCCATAGGCTGGAGCGCCTCCAGGGCCACGTTCCCCGAGTTCAAAGCACGCTGGTGGGCTTCGGCAAACATCTTTTTGACCTTGTCGGCAGGGGCATCGTAACCGATCTTGAAATCCAACCGCTCCCGTAGCCCTTTGGCTGAGGCGAATTTGGAGAGGTTGTGGATGGTGAGGTCGCGCAGGCGGGCGTTCTTGAACATGATGCGGTGATTGTTGATCAGGTTCAGCAGTTCGGTATGGAAGATCTTGGTTTTGTAGACCACAGCGATCAGGGTTTCACCGTTATCCCGCAGCTGTACCACGTCACCTTCCTGAATCATCCGGCTGTTGAGGATGACCAGCCCCGAGATCAGATCCGGTGCCCAGGAGCCCTGGGTCAGTGCAAAAAAGACGCCGATGAGGCCGATCACACCACCCGCCTCCAGCAGACTCTCAAATCCCAGGATGCGGATGGCGGCCACGGCGGCCAGGATGAAGATGAAAATTCCGGACAGAAGGCTGAGCACCCGCGCATTGTAGGTCTCGGTCATGCGCTTGCTGCCGTCTACTTCACGCTCGCGCCCGAAGCGTTTTTTGATGAAGTAGTTCAGCAGGTGAAAACTCAGGTAGGCCAGATAGCCCATGACCAGCAGGGCCAACAGTCGGGTGATCCAGGAGTTGTCGGCCATGGGCAGGAAGATGCCATGGAAAAGAACGAAAAAAAGGAGCAGCAGGTTGGCGACGCGAAACAGGTGCAGACGGGTGCCACCCCCGTTGCCCTCTTTCTCCGGTGCCAGTCGGTTGATGATGAAACGGGAGAAGATCAGCAACAGAAGATTCACCATCATCAGGGTGAAATTGAGCAGAGAAAGCTGACCCAAGAGCTGCCAAAAATGATCGAGTGACATAACGATAATGAAAAACTGGCCTGTTGAGGTCACCTATCCTGCCCCAAGGACATCATTTCAACAACCTGAGGCGTGATTGAGTGCCTGTGACGAAATGGTTTGCTATTGGTATCACACAGCTTACCTGGAAACGGCCTTCGGATGGCGCAGGTAACACAATAAGCACACTCTGGCCACGCAAAAATCACATGAGAAAGGCTTAAGCTGTGACGACATTTCGCCAAGACATAGGAGGCTCCTCTCATGCAGACAAGTAGGCAATGGTTGAAAGGCTATCGTTCCCGCCAGGAAAAAGTGAGTCTGGAAATCCATCCGTGAAATCAGATCCGACAAACCCGGGAAAATGTACCCACAACCTGGTCAGGGGAGGCAAACTGCTTTCAGGAACTGCCATCGTTGGATTGGTTGGCTGGCTGGAAAGTGGCGAAACGGAGTGCTATTACACAACGGAGCTCTTTGCGCAATATCGTTATTGTGGCAAGGAGTACGTGCCCGAAGAGAGTCCTCTGAATCCTGGTGTGTTATGGGTGTTGATTGGTGTTTTTGTGGCGGGACTCTTTCTGCTCTCTATTGGGAGAAAGCAGAAAAGATCAGATGGCAAAGACAAGGCCACAAAATCTGTCCAGTCGTTGCGTCAGTGCCAACGTCGAAACAATCTGGACAGGAAATGGCCTTGATCGGCCTCTCTGTTCAGCACGTAGCTTAGCGCGTATTCGTTTTGCAGGGTCCACTCCATGCGACTGCGTACTCCGGCGCGCGAGCAAAACAGAAGGTCATCCCCCAAGGTCAAGCGGGTATCCAGTGGGGGCATCAAGACCAGCTCTTTGCGATGGATCATAAGCAGGGGGATGGCGTCGAGCTGTCTGTTCCGATCATTGGGGTCACGCAACAGATCTCCCAGTCGCAGGCCATGGCCATAATCCAGATGTCGATGTACCGCATAGCCCTGCTCGGCGGTCAGGCCCAGTTCCCAGACATCCGGTGGTCTGTCTTCGGCCAGAGCGGAGAGACGGCTGATGAGTTCACAGGCCCATTCGTCGGTCTGGTAGAGCGCCAGGCTCAGGAACTCGTGCAACAGGGGCGTCCCCAGCAGCACCCGCACCCGGTTGCCGATGATCCCGCTCGGTTGCATGACGATCTCGGCATCGAGCGCCTCAAACAGGGCCTTGTTTTCATGCTGGTTCTGGCGGGCCACGACGAAAAGATCCGGGTTGATCTCCCGAGCTGTCATGACAATGGAAAGATTATTCACGTCGTTATCGGTTCCGGCCACGATACCGACAGCATTGTCGATATCCGCCTCTTGCAAGGTCTTTACCTCGGTACCCCAGCCGGTGATGCAATGGGCATCGGGCAGGCCGGTTTTGTCTGGACTGGATTCGATGACGGTGATTCGAACACCTTCGTCTTTCAGTCGCTTATAAAGCGCTTTGCCAAAACGGCCATAGCCACAGACCACCCAATGGCCCTCGTTGGGTGGATAGACCGGCTCCTGTAAAGGGTTTTCGACCAGGCCACCCAGCCACTCCTGCAACAGATAGAGACAGGGTGCCTGCATGGCCGTGGCCAGGTGAATGGCAAAGGTGTCGTAGGGGTCGATGATGAAATCGGTGCCAAAGGAGGCCATGTTGGCCTCGATCTCATGGGAATCGGCGCGACAGAGCACCTGGATGTTCGGGTGCAGCAGCTTGCTGGACACGGCGACTTTAAGATTGATTTCACTGTTACTGGTCAGGGCGGCGACCCCGGCGCACATGGGGTGTTTGAGGCCCGCCTTGAGCAGGTTGTCCGGTTTGGTGGAATCGCCCTGCAAGGCAGGCACCATGATGGGCAGATTTTGTAGCTGCAGGTCGTTGATGCGCTGCTGACTGGGATCGATCACCACCGCCAGCTGGTGGCGGTGGATCAGGGTTTCCACCAGTACCTGACCGGTATCCCCATAGCCACACACCAGGTAAAAAGGTTCACGGATGCGCTGCACTTGACGGGCAAAACGGCGTTCGATAAAGGAGTTTTGGAACCCCTTGTCCTGCAACAGCGCCAATAGGGTGCCAATGGCATAGATCCAGACAATCACCGAGGCGTAGATCACCACCAGGGTCCAGAGGCGTTGTGGGTCGGTAAAGCTGTTGGGAATCTCGCCAAAGCCGATGGTAGTGGCAGTATAGCTGACAAAATAGAAGGCGTGAAAAAAGCTCATGGAGACGGGGTTGCCATTGGCATCCTGTCCCGGTATCAGTACCATCCCCAATACGGAGACGGCATAGACCAGTATCAGCGAGAGCAAGGGCGCACGCATGCGCCGCAAGATCAGGAAAATAATGTTATCCAGCATGGCAGGTCAGAGACCCTGAGCGATTTTAGCGTCGTAGCATGGTGGTTTCGATCAGCAAAAGTATGACCGAGATGACGTTGGCCAACATGGCACCGCCAGCCAGAGCTACGATGGAGGACATGCCCTCTGCGGTGAGACCAGCCTCAGAAAAGTGGGTAGCCGCTCCCCAGACCAGGGCAGCGGCAAAAAGCTGTAATAGGGCAACCAGGCTGGTGGAGAGCATGATGGCACCCAGCTGGGTGCGGTCACCCAGCTTGAGCACGGTGGCGATCAGATTCACCAGAATGACCGCAAAGAGTTCCATCACGGGGTGGTGCGCAGGATTGTCGATGTCCCCCATGACGAAGCCATAATTGAGTGTCAAAGCCAAAACAATAAAAAAGCCGAAGACCACTTTTTCCGGATTCATGGCGCTCCCCTTGGGCAAGAAATTAAGATCGTTGAGTGCAGCAAGGCAGACTATCGCTTTATTCTGCATTCGGAAAAGTGCAATAATCGGGTAGGCGCTCAACGAAGTGCCTCATTCTAAACCTGCTTACCCTAATAATGAATTATTCCGGAGACCTCATCCTATGACCGATTCTGACCGCTCGGCCTATTGGCGGGCTAATGTCCGTCTGGTTCTCGTCTTATTGACGATCTGGTTTATCGTTTCTTATCTGTTTGGCATCCTGCTGGTGGAGCCCATGAACGCCTTCTCTTTGGGCGGCTATAAACTGGGCTTTTGGTTTGCTCAACAGGGTTCCATCTACACCTTCCTGGTGTTGATTTTTGTTTATGTCATAAAAATGAACGCGCTTGATCGCAAGCACGGCGTGCAAGAAGACTGAGGGGGCTATTGACTGTGGAATTACAAACCTTAACTTATATCGTAGTGGGTGCGACCTTCGCCCTCTACATCGGCATTGCCATCTGGTCGCGTGCCTCCAGCACCGGTGAGTTTTATGTGGCTGGCGGTGGCGTTCATCCCGTCCTCAACGGTATGGCGACAGCGGCTGACTGGATGTCAGCGGCTTCCTTTATCTCTATGGCGGGTATGATCGCCTTTAAAGGTTATGGCGGTTCGGTCTTTTTGATGGGCTGGACTGGCGGCTATGTGCTGCTGGCCCTGCTCCTGGCCCCCTATCTGCGCAAGTTCGGCAAGTTTACGGTGCCTGAGTTTATCGGTGACCGTTTTTACTCCCGTACCGCTCGATTGGTGGCTGTATTCTGCCTCATCCTGGCCTCCATTACCTACGTTATCGGCCAGATGAAGGGGATCGGCGTGGCCTTCTCCCGCTTTTTGGAGATTCGATACGACTATGGTCTCGGTATCGGTATGCTGATCGTCTTTTTCTACGCTGTATTGGGTGGCATGAAGGGCATCACTTATACCCAGATTGCCCAGTATTGCGTACTCATCTTCGCCTATACCGTACCTGCCGTCTTCATCTCTATGAACCTGACCGGCAGTCCTCTGCCGCAACTGGGGCTGGGTGGTATGCATCTGGAAAGCAGCATGTCTCTGCTGGACAAGCTGGATCAGGTGGTAACGGATCTGGGCTTTCATGAGTACACCACTCAGAAGGAGGGCAATACCCTCAATATGTTTGCCTATACCCTGTCGCTGATGATTGGTACCGCGGGCCTGCCTCACGTCATCATCCGCTTCTTTACCGTACCCAAGGTCAAAGACGCCCGTTCTTCCGCCGGCTGGGCTCTGGTTTTCATCGCTCTGCTCTATACCGTAGCACCTGCTGTGGGTGCCATGGCTCGCCTGAATCTGATGAACACCATTCAGGTGGGTGACGTGGGTTCTGCGGAAGGTAACCTGGTGTACGAACAGCGGCCCCAGTGGTTCAAGAACTGGGAAAAAACCGGCCTGTTAGCTGTGGCACCTGCTTATCCCTCCAAGAAGGAAAATGAGGACGCTTCTGCTGCCGAAGCCCGCGAAAAAATCCATCAATATCTTAAAGATAATCCCCAAGCAAAGGCTGTCTTTAAGGATAAGGATGGGAACCTGATTTCCGATCATATTTGTGAAGAGTGTGCTTTGGTTTTCTTGGATAAAAACGGCGATGGTCGTATTCAGTACTACAACGAAAAGAATGAGGCCTTTACTGACAAAGCGAAGTCCTATGGCTGGAAAGGCAACGAGATGGTCAAAGTGGATAATGACATCATGGTGCTGGCCAACCCGGAAATCGCCAAGCTGCCCAACTGGGTCATCGCCCTGGTGGCCGCCGGTGGTCTGGCTGCTGCGCTCTCTACCGCAGCAGGTTTGTTGCTGGCCATCGCCTCTTCGATCTCCCATGATCTCTTAAAGGGTATCTTCGCCCCCAACATGTCGGAGAAATCG
>JBNKLG010000075.1:0-14258 GCA_050292235.1 Sedimenticolaceae bacterium
CCGTCGTTGACGTTGGTGACGGTGAAGATCAGTTGGCTGATGTTCTGGCCGGACTCCACGGTGTCGATGCTGGCACCCGAGAACAGAGAGGCCGCTGCGCCGCCTTCGGTGAAGGTGGGGTTGGAACCGGTTGCGGTGAGTGTGGGTTCATCGTTGACATTGGTCATGGCCACCGTGGAGGCCACTGATAGCGTTGCCGTGTTGTCGTCCGCGCCGCCGTTGGCCCCCGAATCCACCAGTTGGGTGAGAGTGACGACGCGGTTATTGCTGTTGATGTCCGACTGGTCGTTGTCATACTGCAGGCCGTCCACCAGGGTCTGGTAGTTGGCCGTGGTATCGGTTTTGGTGAGGGTGATCGTAGCCGTGGAACCCGACAGCGAGACCGAATAGCTGAAACTGCCCCCTGTGGTGCCACTGTTGCCATTGGTCAGGGCCACGCTGGTGCCATCGATCAGCAGGAACTCGTTGCTGCCGCTGGCCACGTTGGTCACCGTCAGGGTCATGGAGGCGATGTTCTGGCCCGACTCCACGGTCGAGATGGCGGTTCCTGAGAACAGGGTGACTGCCGAACCGCCTTCGATGAATGAGGGGTTCGAGCCCGTTGCCGTCAGGGTCGGTTCGTCGTTGGCTGCCGTGACCGAGACGGTGGAGGCAATCGACAGGGTGGCGTTGGTGTCGTCACCACCGTTGGCCGTACCGCCATCGTCCTTGACTGAGGTGATGGTGACCACCCGGTTTGAGGTGTCGGGGGTATCGCTGGCATTGCTGTAGGTCAGGTTGTCGATCAGGGTCTGGTAGTTGGCGGCGGTGTCGGTTTTGGTGAGGGTGACGGTTGCCGTGGTGCTCACGATCGAGACCGAATATCCAAAACCGGAACCGGTTGAACCCGAGTTACCGTTGGTCAGGGCCACGCTGGTGCCATCGATGCTGATGGTCTCATCGGCACCGTCGTTGACGTTGGTGACGGTGAAGATCAGTTGGCTGATGTTCTGGCCGGACTCCACGGTGTCGATGCTGGCACCTGAGAACAGAGAGGCCGCTGCGCCACCTTCGGTGAAGGTGGGGTTGGAACCGGTTGCGGTCAGGGTGGGTTCGTCGTTCACCGCCGTCAGCGAGACTGTGGCCGTGTCAGTGCCGGAATCCGTGCCGTCGTTGATGGTATAGGTCACGGTACGGTTCGATGTGCTGGGATCGTCGGAGACATTGCTGAAGGTGATCGCCTGTGCCAGGGTCTGGGCATAGGCGCCGGTGATGTTGGCATTGAAGTTGATGCGCAGGATGTCGCTGCCGTTCACCGTGCCGTCATCGTTGGTGCCGCTGGTGTCCACCAGCGTACCCACGTTGGTACCGCTGATGCTCACCGTCGTGCCCGATAGGCCGACCGTCCCCGTGGTGTCCAGGGTCAGCCGGTCATTGGCGGTGCTGCCCGAAGTGATGGCCACCGACAGGTAGCCGTCATCCAGATCCGCGTCCACCCCGTCGGCATCGGCGATGGTAACCGACGAATCCACAGTCAAGGCAGAACCGCCTTCCGTATAAGTTGGCGTGCCATCGATATCAATGGTCGGGACGTTGTTGGGGGGGTCTCCTTGGGTGATCGCGAACACCACATCATAGGTAGGCTGGGATGCGATGCCATCAATATACATGATGCCGTCGGTATATCCGCTGTTAGAGGTGTAGGCAAGATCAATTTTATTGATGGGCGTGAATTCAAATGTATAGGTATTGCCGTTCGTCAGGTTGATGGTTGGGGTGATAGCGATGTCGGTCAAAATATAGCGGTTTCCGTCCATGGTTCCGGCCGTGTTGAATGCGGACACAGACTGGGTTCCCAACAGTGTTCCACCTGTTCCGCTGCCGTCGTAGACATTGAGGGTGACGGTTTCTCCGATCGGCATATAGGCGGCCAGGGTGAGCGTATCGAAAGTGCCGGTCTTCGTCGCCGTAAACGACTGGGCAATGACGGCGGTTCCGCCTGTCCCTCCGTAGTAGGCGGCATCTGACGCAGGGACATAGGACAGCACATCGGATGACGAGACAATCACCGCCACATCGCTGTTGCTTGACGTGCCGCCATCGCCGTCATTCACGGTCACACGCACTGTGCGGCCGCCGGTGGTGGGGGCGGAGAGGTCGGTGTTTTCGTAGGTGATGGCTTCGGTCAGGGTTTGCGCCGTGGAAGCGGTGGCGCTGCTGTTAAAGTTGACCACCAGATCGTTGCCAGCGGCGATGTCGTTGCCCAGGGTGCCGATCACCGTGCCGCTCACCCTGACATTGGAGCCGGACGTGGTGCCGTCGAGCGAAACCGAGCCGGTGGTACTGAGGGACAGCACATCCTCTGCCGGGTCTTCGCCAGCGGTGATGGTCACGGTCAGGTTGCCGCCATCGAAATCGGTGGAGTCGCCGTCGGTGACGGTTGCTGAGGTGCCCTGGTCGATCAGCGTGGCGCTGTCGCCTTCGGTGTAGAGCAGGGTATCGCCATCCAGGTTGGCGATGGAGGGGGCGGCGTTGGAGGGCGTGCCGAAGTTTGCCACGACCATGTCGTCGATATAGGCGGCTTTCATGCCGAAGGCCAGGCTGCCCGTAATATACAGCTTGGTAATGCCGGTGAATCCCGACAGGGTTGCCGTTGTCCATTCACCGTTGTTGAGGGCGGAAGTGTCGTAGGTATCCCCCAGGTCAGAACTGATGGTGAAGACATTGCCGTTGTAGTTAAGGTTCAGGATCTTTAGGGAGGTGACGTCGAAAGTGCCGCCACCGTCGATGTAGAAGGTCAGTTTTGTCTCTTTGAAGCCGGCGGTCGTCGCCAATGAAGTGGAGTTGACGCCGTCATAGGCCTGTGTGCTGTAGTCCTGACCGTCCACCACCAGGATATAGGAGCCGACGTTGAACTTTGCGTTGATCGATGCCGCGCCGTTGTAGGCGCCATAATCATTGACATCCTCAAAATCGATGGTGCCGGTGAAGGGTGCGAGCAGGTGGGTGAAATCCTTCAATGCGGCTTCGCTGAACGGTACGTCAGCCTCGATATGCCCGCTGGCAACCTCGAGCTCCCAATCGCCGCCCAGATCCGCATGGCCCGTCAGATCATCCGAGGCGGCGATATCCGCGCCGGTCATATCGGCCAGGTTGTCGATAAAGTCTTGTCCTGTGCCGGAAGCAATCTCGCAGCCGTAGAGCAGAATATCGCCCCCTTCAGACAAGGCAGAGCCGATGATGCCCAGTTGCTCCCGGTACGCTTCCAGGTTATCCCCCGACAGGGTGGTGTCGCCCAGAACGACCGAGCTTTCGCTGCCGTGGGAGATGATATGGATGGCATCCAGATCGCTACGCCCTTCCAGGGCGCCGGCCATCTGGGCGATGGCATCGCCGGTGCCGTTCAGCAGGATGACCTCAATATCCGGATCCAGCCCTGCCACCAGGGTTTCATACCCTTCGACGCTGGTATCGACAAAGGCGATCTCTCCGCCAGAGAGGGCGGTCGCCAGTTCGCTACTGTCGGCTTGGGCATCGGCTGTTCCTGTATCCGCTGTCGAGTCGCCGGTCTGCTCGACCAGCTCCGCGCCGGTGGCAATGCCCGCAGCATCGAACATGAAGCGGGGCTCCAGCATCATGGCGAGGGGCGGATGGGGAAGGGGAGTGCTTGACTGCGGTTTGCTTATGGCCATGATGATATCTCCCACATGTTTACTGCGTTGATTCGGCTCGACTGGCGGTAATGACGTTGGCCCGGCTGGCCTTGAGGTCGCGCCAGAAATCCATTTCCTTGAACTTTTCAAACAGGTCGGGCGGCAGGATGGTTTGTCTCGGCTCGAAGCTCACCTTGCGCCGTACCTTGTGCAGGCCCTTGACCCCCAGGGCCTGGTCAAACTCTTCGGCGTCGTATTCGACGTTGTCGAAATCATGGTCCTCGTACCAGGATTCGCCGACAAATTCGTAGACCAGGCGCAGCACCTTTTCCGGTGCGCGGGCCAGCAGGTCATAATCGATGATCAGCAGAGAGTCGGCCTGTTCGCCGTAATAGGCCTCTTTCAGGGCAGTCCAGGGGAACCCCACCAGCCGGTCCCGGCGCGCCAGGGCCTCTACTCGCGCATAGACCGTGCTCCGGCCATCGGGCGGAAACAGGCGGGTGTTTTCGAAAGGGTTGGAGCGATAGAGACGCTCGATGCTGTCCATGATCCAGGGCACGTCACGCACACAGGCGATGACCTTGGCCTGGGGGAAGAGTTCGCGGATCAGCGGCATGCGGGCGCACCAGCCTCGGTTGGTGTCGAAGATCACCGCTTTGTCCGTGGCCCAGGCGTAGTAGGCCTCGAACAGGGCGCGGAGCACGACGGGGCGCTGGAACTCCTGCATCATCAGAGAGACCTCGGACCCGGCGCTCATGATCTCCAGGTTGGCGGCAACCAGGGAGTGCAGGCCGCTGGACATGTCGGCGTGGAAGCGTGGATTTTGGCGTAAAAGGGCACCTAACAGGGTGGATCCAGAGCGGGGGAGGCCGGAGATGAAGTGCAGTGTCCAATCCATAGTCTACCTTCACCCGCCCCTTAACTTTTAATAACCTATAGGAATTCTAGCAAAATAAATCGCTCTCCGCCTACTGCCGAGAGCAAGGGATCTGCCCGGCCTCGAATCAATCTTTACTCTGAGATTTGAAAGAAATGCCGGGCTCCAAAGAAGCCCGACAACGCATCTTGACAACCACTGACGGGGCTACTACGTTGGTATTTAACGCTTGACGGGGTCCAAACCCGTCATACAGCAAGCGTTTTCTGGACACGGACATTTAAGGAAAAATCCATGATGAAACCCGCCCTCACTTCCCTCCTTTCCGGTGCAGTCAAGGCTGCACTGGCTACTGCCATTCTGGGGATGCCATTTGGCCCGGCCCAGGCCTGTCCTGATGAACCGTACACTGGCACCATCTGCTTTACCGGTGCTAACTTCTGTCCCTCCGACTACTACTACGAGGCCGCTGGCCAGCTCATCTCCATCAAACAAAACCCGGCGCTCTACTCGCTGTTGGGGACGAGCTTTGGCGGTGACGGCGTGAACACCTTTGGCTTGCCCGACCTTCGCGCCCGCATGCCGGTGGCCTACGGCGCGTCACCCGGGACCCTGGATCAGACCATGGGGCTGAAAACCGGAACCGACGCCAGGAGCCTGACGCTGGCCAATCTGTCTGGCCATACCCACAACGCCACCTTCGACGCCAGCAAGGCCGGCGGCCTGACCGCCAAGGTTACCCTGACTGCCGAGGGCTCGGCTGGAGAGGTAGCGACCCCGACCTCGGCAACCTGGCTGGCTGGTGCGACGAAAAGTGGTACCGCAGTCCCCATGTGGACCGGAGACAGCGCCTCCACCGCCGTTTTGAACGGGCTGACGGTTGCCATCAACGGCAGCCTCACGGGTGGCAAGGTGACCAACGCCACCACGGGTGCCAACCAGTCGTTTACCACCCTTCCGCCGCAGGTGGGGCTGACCGCGTGCATCGCCTTCACCGGCACCTATCCGCCGCGCCCCTGAACCGTCCTGGTCCAAGCCCTTTTGCCCGCCAACGGGTGTTTCCATCGATTTGGAGAACAGATATGACAGAGATTGTCCCTTTGCTGCGGAGGCCGTCGGTCACCGCCCTGGTACTGACCATCGGCCTGGTATCCGGCCCTGTGGACCCGGCCTTCGCCTGCGCCCCCGACGCCTACATCGGCTCGGTCTGCATGACCGCTGCCAGCTACTGCCCGGCGGGCTTCGCCACCCTGAGCTCCTATAACCAGTTGGTGCCCGTTGATGAGGCCCAGGCTCTCTTCGCCCTGTTGGGGACGACCTATGGCGGTGACGCCCGCACCAACTTCGGTCTGCCAGCCATGGGCGGGCGGACACCGGTCGGCTCCGGCAGTGGCCCGGGATTGACACCCTATTTTCTGGGACAGTATCCCGGGCGCGATATGGTCACCCTTGATGCGGCGCAGCTGCCGGCGCATACCCATACGGCCAGTTTCAGTACCGACACGACGGGCGTTTCCGCCACCGCCGGGCTGGAGGCGAGCACTGCGTCCAATGGAGCGGCAACCCCTACCAATGGCGCCTATCTGGGCGTTTTGAAAAAAGGCCGTGGTGACCCGGGAAATGCCTGGACCGGCACCACCCCCAGCCATCCCATCGAGGTGCAAGGGGTGAGCGCCACCGTCAGTGGCGGTTTTGTCGCCGGGCAGGTGATCAACGGCGACAGCGGCGGTGGCCAGTCCTTCTATATCTCGTCACCCCGGCAGGCGATACGCTTCTGCATCAACGTCGGTGGCGTCTGGCCGCCCCGTCCGAGCAATTGAGGCCCTGCCGTTTGGCGTTTGAATGCGCGCATCGCACATCGTAACTGGAGAGACTTTCATGACCACGAAATCCCGCCTTCTGTCAGCTGCTGCCCTGATGGTGACCACTTTCGTCGCCGCCATCCCGGCCAGCGCCTGTAGTCAGTACCCCAATATCGGCTCGATCTGCTTCACCGCTGCTGCTTACTGTCCCGACGGCTATCTGCCGCTCAATGGGGTCAATCTGCCGGTCGCCGACTATCAACCCCTCTATTCGCTGTTGGGCAACGCCTTCGGCGGTCACGGCTACACCGATTTCAATCTGCCCGACATGCGCGGCCGTTCGCCGGTCGGCGTTGGGGTCGCGCCTCCCAACACCGGCCCCCTCTACCCGGTAACACTCGGCCTGCAACGCGGTACTGAGACACATACGCTGACCACCAGCGAAATGCCTGCTCACACCCACGTCGCCGCCTTCGAAGGCATTCCGGGCCCGCTCACCGCCACCGCCGAGTTCAAGGCCTCGACCGTGGAAGGAACCAGCAATGTGCCCTCTGCGGCGACGCCCTATCTGGCCGCTGTCGCCGGGGGCGGTACGATCTATGTCACCAACCCCGGCACCGCGATAACCCCTGCCAAGGGGGCATCCGTTGCCCTGTCGCCAGGATCCGGTGGCGCTGGAGCGGTGACGAACGCAAACACCGGCCAAAGCCAGCCTTTCAACCTCCGTCCACCGCAGACGGTGCTGACTGCCTGCATCGCCAACAGGGGCGTCTATCCGCCGCGTCCGTAGTGGTGGGGTTGCGGCGGGCCGTCAGGGATGGCCAAAGCCCGCCGGCACCCAGCCCCGTTCTATCGGGGACTGAGCTGAGACTTCCTGCACAAACAGGGTTTTCGGCGCTGATTCGATGAGCCTGTAGCCCTGGCTGCTGACTTGGCTCACCAGGGCGACATGGGCAATGGCACCCTTTGGGACTTTTCTGTAAAACGCCAGGTCACCCACTCTGGGCCGGTAGTTGCTGGCGGTCCGAAGTCGGCCCTGAGATTGGAAATAGGCATAGAGGTTTCTGGCCCGACGGTGGAAGTAGGGGTTCTTGGGGGTGTTGCCATGGCGCCTGTCGTAAGCAGAGGGGTTTCTCCGAAAGTCATCAGCCAGCGCTCGTTTGAGTGAATAGCCGGAGAGGCCATAGGCAATATTCGGCACATCCGAGCAGACCATAAAACCCAGGTTTGAACCGATATCGCCATGGCCGCCCATCAGCGGGTCGTAGGGCGCGCCAATCAATGTTTTGGCATTCTGGATCAGGGTCTTCTGGTCAGGAAGCTGGTTACCCTGATCAAAGTTGCGTTCACCAAAATAGCCCGCCAGAGCAAGTAAGGGTGGGGTGAGGAAGACCAGGGCAAGGATGAGTGAAAGAAAGAACTTCGGGAGAAATCTAACGATGAGGCTCATGGGAGGCGAGGCGACAGAAACCAATAATGGGTGCCATCATAGAGCCTCTGCCCAGCGTCATGCCAACTCAGTCATCAGGCTTGCTTATGCCAGATCTTACCCCACAGGCCTTTCACCAGGGCCAGAAGAAAAGTGAAGAAGAAAGAAACGAAGGTGAAGAGATTCTTGTACCAGGGTTGTTTTGAGCCGGAGGCCACTTTGGGGAAGGCGATGCACATCTCTTCGTCCTGATTGCTATCGAAATTGAATGGTTCAGATTCAACCCGGTTTTGGGGTTTTGCGCCATAGCAATCCGCAATGGCTATCGTTCTATATGATAGAGCACATCGGCGGCCTGGGCATTGTCACCGCTGGAGACCTTGATGTCGAAGTATTTGCTGAGCTTGTATTTGAGTTCGATGACGGCGGTGTGGTCAAAGAGGTCGCGCACATAGTTGAGGTATAAATCCGGACTCAGCTGTTTCCCCACGCTGACCGCGCCGCCACTGAAGTCCAGTTGATCCAGCCCCGCTTTGCTGGTGATCTCGCTGGCGTAGTTGCCGCCCATGGCCAGGGCGGCGTTGCGCAGGGAGGCGTTGCCCGCCGCACCGGCACTGGCGCCGCGGCCGGTGAGCAGATAGGAGAGCGCTTCGGCCTCGGGTTTGGCGGGTACGCTGAAGATTTTCAGGCGGGGATCCATGGCACTGCCGGTAACGCTGACCCCGGCTTTGACATCGTCTTCGGCATAACGTACGGCACGGATGTCCAGGCCGGGGTTTTCCAACGGTCCAGCGAAGAGGAAGCGGCCGCGTTCAATGGTCAGATCCTGGCTGTAGGCCTTGAAGGTACCCTCCGACAGTCTGAGATCTCCATGGCCGCTGAGTATCTGGCCGGGGGAGCCATTGACCCGAAGGTTGCCGCTGATTCTGGTGTTGAGACCGAAACCTTTGAAATGGACCAGCTTGCCCAAGGCCACCTGGAGCTGCGTGTGGATCCGGGTGGGCGGCAGAGAGGGTTTGGCCTTTTTCTTTGGCTGGCGGCTGAGGATGACGGCATCCTCGGAAACGGCGACCGAGCCGGTCGGGATCTCCTTCAACGCAATCACAGCTGTGGGCACCAGCAGACGGCCCGTCAGGCTGATCCGGTTGCCGCTCTTCTGCAATTGCAGGTTGGGGGAGATCTCCACCTCGGCTTCAGGCAGTCTCGCTACCTGGAAGCGCTCTCCCTGGATATTCAGGTTCAGCGGAAACCCCGCGCTGGGGTTGATCTGCACCTGACCTTTGATGTGCAGATTGCCCTTGCCGGAGCGACACTGACCATTGATCTGAAGCCCCGTCTCCCGGCCCTGGGCGCTGAGGTTCAGTCCCTGAATCTGAATGCCCGCATCGGGCACCTGGAAACGCCCGTCGCTAAGTCGCACCTTGCCCTGAATGCTGGGTTTGATCAGGCTGCCACCGAGGCCCAGGTCGGCGCTCAATCGCCCCCTGGGCTGACGCAGGGCCGAGGCGACGGAGAGCAGGGGGCCGATATCGGGGAAATCCAGTTTCACCTGCCCCCCCAGGCCGATGGGCGTTCGGCCCAGATCCAGTGCCATCTGGCTGGAAAGCGTACCCCAGCTTGCGCCTTGTCCCTTGCCCTGAACGCTGAGTTGGGTTTTGAGGTCTGTCTCCAGGCGTTGCCGGTTCAGTCTGCCTTTGAGGTCGAGCTGGCGGATGGCCAGCGCCATGGGCTGGTCAAGGCGGGGCTGATAACGCATCTCTTTCAGGCTGAGCTGGACATTGGCCTGGAGCTTGTCCAGCGGGCCATTGGCACTGAATTCACTGTTCAGACTGCCGCTGATGCGATCTCCTGGCGGCAAAAAAGGTTGGACGATGGCCAGGGAAAGGCGTTTGATCGTCCCCGAAATATCCAGGCCTGTGCTGGGGTTCCAATCGCCGCCCAGACAGAGGTTGCCTTCCTGGCTTTGCCAACAGTGTTGGCCCAGCTTGACCACGGTGGGGCCAGCGGAGAGGATAACCGGTGCCTTCAGTTGCCAGTTGCCTGCCTGGGGATTTTTGAGGCTGGCCTGGCGCAGTTCCCCCTGCCAGCCCTTGTTCTGATAGCCCCCTGTCAGGGTGATGCCAGCTTTGGCCAGATCGGCATTCAGCTTGAGTTTCAGTTGATGCCGGGCCAGATTGCCCGGGCCTTTCAGTGATATCTCCCGAATCGAGACCCCTGCAATCTGTGCAGAATCCAGTGAAAGATCGGTGCTGGATTGATCGGGATTGTTAGGGTTCCAGTGAATCTTGGCCTGGAGTTGACCCACTCTGTTTTGCTGAAAGGCCAGCTGTTTGCCCACGGCCTCTATTTGCAGCGCGGGCTGATCCAGGGCTCCCAGGATCTCACCCTGGACCTTCAGCGTACCCGCCAGTCCCGGCCAGAGTTGCTGAAGGACCGGGGCCTTGAGCTGAAATCGGAAATTCAGTTGCTCGGCCAGGTCCCCCCGGAGATGGAGTTGATTCTGGCCAGCGCTGAGGGCCAGGTCGTCGATACGCAGTCGCTGTTGCCCATACTGCATGCGTCCCTGGCCCGAGAGGCCTTGTCCCAGCAGGCTGCCGTTCAAAGATTGCAGTTCCAGCTGGGTTTCTGGCCCCTGGTCGGTCAGATGACCCTTGGCGGTCAGATTCAGGTTCAGGCGTCCCTTGAGTTCGGGCCAGTGCTGTTCGGGTTGGATATCCTTCAGCGCAAGCTGAAGTTGCCATTGAATTTTCTGAACCCAATCTATTCGGCCCTCCAGACTGGCTTCTCCGCCCAGGGTTTGTAGGCTGAGCGGACTGAGTTGAATGCCCTGGGTATTGCCCCTGGCCTGGAGCTGGATCTGGGTTTTTGGGATCTGCGCTCCCTGGGTCTGGGTTCGGAGGTCGATCTCGTAGGCATTCGGTGATCCCTTGAGTTGGAAGCGACCTAAGGTGGCTTCATACTCTACTTTGCCTTGCAATGGCCACTGAAGCTGTTGCCACTGGCCTTCCACATCGAAATGGAGCCCATCCTGGAAGGAGAGCCGGGCCCGGATGGGCAGAGCGAAGGGCTGGTCGAGTCGATGGCGGATGATCAATTGTCTGAGGTCGCCACTGATCTGGCCCTGGCCACGGAATTCACCCAGATCGGGCAGGTGGGCCAGCCACTGGAGCTGTCCGCTGGCCTTGTGCGGTGGCTGGGGAGAGATCTCGGCACTGAGGCTCAGCTGTTTCAGGGGGCCAACATCGCGCAACTCGGCCTCGCTGATGTGCAGGCTCTGGTTGTCGATATGGGCCTTGAGCCGAATGGAACGAATCGGCTGGATACGCTCGCCAATGCGGATCTGCCCCCGTTCAATCACGACCTGATCCAGGCGAACGGCAAAGGGCAGTTCGGGCAGGCCATCGCCGTTGGAACGCTGCTCGGGCTGGGTGGTGGTTTCACCCAGTTGCAGATCGAGGCCGCTCAGACTGAGTTCCCGGATATGCAGTTCTCCCCCCAGCAGGGCGCCGGGCTGCCAACGCAGTTTGAGCTGTTTGAGATTGCCCTGATGGGGGGCGGCCTGGATCTGCAGGTTGTTGAGTTGCAGATCTCCCAACAGACTGCCCTGGATATCCTTCTCGGCAATACGGATTGGCAGCTTGGGCTGCAAGGCCATGAGGAGGCTGCGGGTGCCGCTCTCGGTGGCCAGAAAACCCAGCAGCAGTACAGGCAGGGCAAAGAGGATCAGCAGGGCAATCAGCAGGGTGCGAAGCAGGCGTTTACGCATATGCAACCAGAGAAAGCCCTAAAACTCGGGGCCGATGCCCACATGCAGGCGCACATCGGTCTCGGGATCGTCAAAAGGGTGGGCCAGATCCACCCGGATGGGTCCGATGGGGGAGTGCCAGCGGAGACCCAGACCGGCGCCAGTGTAGAGCTGGTGGCTGGACTGGTCGTTGAAGGCATTGCCGGTATCGACAAAGGCTGCTACCGACCACTGATCCCGGATGAACTGCTCGAACTCCAGACTGCCGGTCATCAGATAGAGCCCGCCCTCCACATCCCCATTGGCATTCTTCGGCCCCAGGCTTTCAAAATCGTAGCCCCGCACCGAGCGATCCCCTCCGGCGAAATAGCGAAATGAGGCGGGGACCTTGTCCGGCTCATCGGCCCAGGTGGCACCCAGATCCCCGCGCAGCAGGATGCGGCTGCTGGCCAGGGGCGAAGTGATGAGAAAGGCAGAAGCCCTGGCCTGGGTAAAGAGGGTGCCATCGGAAAAATCCACCGGTGCGCCCAGGGCCTCAAAGCGCAGGCGATGGCCCTCGCGGATCAGCTTGGGGCTGTCCTTCTTTACCTGCTCCCAACTGCCACCCAGCACAAGGGGTGTCGCCTCGCTATCGATGGTGCCAATGCTGTAGTTCTCATGCACCAGATCGGCATAGAGGGTTTGCAGCCATTGATCCCCCAGATCAGTGGTGATGCGGGCACCCAGCTTGAAGGTCTGGGTCTCTTTGGTGTCCACATACACCTGCTCATAGGTGCCGGCAAAGGTCAGCCACTCCCTGGTGGGTTTGTCCAGGGGGATGGCGTAGGAGAGCCCGGTTTTGACATTGACCTCATCGGTGCCCGAGATCTCCAGCTCGGATTTGAACCGATGGCCATGGCGGTTGAGATAGCGGTTCTCATAGGCGGCGCCGACCCGGGGACCGGTATCAGTGGAGTAGCCCGCCTTGAAACTGAAGGCGTGGCGACGACGCTCGCCCAGCATGACCATGATATCGACCCGCTTGTGCAGGGCATCTTTGCTTTGTTGCAGCTCGACGTTGTCGAAATATTCGCTGCTCACCAGAATCTGCTGCATCTCCAACAGCTTGGTGCCGTCGTAAACCTCACCGGGGGTAATGCTCTGATAGCGCTCCACCAGATCCACATCCAGGGTATTGGGCTGAAAGTGGATGATGCCGATGTGATAACGGGGGCCGCTGTCGAGGGTGAGGTGGACGCGGGCCTCGCGCCGGATGGGATCGATCAGCAGGCGCTTTTCCGTCAGTTTGGCATCAAAAAAGCCATGGGTGGCGGCCAGGGCAAACAGGCTTGTTTTTGCGCTTTCGTACTCACCGTGATTAAGGACGCTGCCGGTCTTGATCGGTGGATTGGCCATGAGTTTCCGGAAGGCATCCAGTTGAGCCGCCTCGCCCAGAACCCGGATCTCCACCTGGGTAACCTGGGTCGGAGATCCCGGTTTGATCTGAAAGCGGCTGGACCAGCACCCCTTGGTGCGGTGGATGGTGCCACCCCTGATGCTGGGGCTGTAATAGCCCAGGGCCTGCAAGGCCAGTTGGATCTCTGTTTGGCTGCTCTCCCGGGCCTTTTGCAGGCGCCACTCCGGGGCCTGGCAATTGAGTTTAGCCAGAGAGAGGTAGGCCCGGACGTTGTTCTCCTGCGTACTCTCCAATCCCTGGATGTGGATCTTGGGCGTAGGGATGGTGATTTTCTCCCCGGCCAGGAGCCACGTCGGCATCCCTGTTAGCGCCAGTGATAGCAAAACTGGCAATAGCGGTGAAGAAAGCTGTCTCATCCACGACCCAGGGGCGAGTGTCTTACAGCTTTCAGTATAACTTTAGTCCATTGGCAGAGACAAAGATCGGTCAGGATGATGCCCAGGTTTTTATTGGGGCTTATGGCGTTCCCTTATAACCGCAGTCGGGTAGGTCGGATTAGCGCAGTGGAATCCAGGTCTGTGCGAATGGTTCTGTTTGAACCCGATTTGATTTGAACCAGATGGTGAAGTAGGGATAAGTCTTGTTCGGGATTGACCCCGATTTATCTTTTGTGTAGAGTCCCTCGCCAGCGGGGCGCAGGCTTAAAGGCTAATTGGCCCCGATTCACAAAACCACAGATTTTACCCAGTGATAGGCCCCGTAGGCGGCCTTAACGCTAAAACTAGAACCGGACGTTTTAAAACCTCTTTTAAGGATAAACTGCATGGAGCATCGCAGTCAGCCACACCTCCCCGCCCAAAAAGCCGACCAACCCCATACCCCAAAAAGATTCCGTGGTTCCTGGATTTTTGCTTTATCCAGCCTGTTCAGTCTCCTCAGCGGCCAGCTGAGCGCAGCGGGCATCGTAGCGGACAGAGCGGCACCGGTTAAGCAACAACCCACCGTGACGGCGGCAGGCAACGGCGTTCCCTTGGTGAACATCCAGACGCCGAGCGCGGCGGGCGTCTCGCACAACCAATACAGCCGGTTTGACGTTGACAGTCGGGGCGCCATCCTCAACAACAGCCGGACCAACACCGCCACCCAACTGGGTGGCTGGATCGAAGGCAACCCGAACCTCAGTGGCCGCGAAGCGCGGCTCATCCTCAACGAAGTCAACAGCAGCGACCCGAGCCAACTGCGGGGTTACCTGGAAGTGGCGGGCCAGCGTGCCCAGGTGATCGTGGCCAATCCCTCGGGCATCACCTGTGACGGCTGCGGCTTCATCAACACCGAAAGCGCCACCCTGACCACCGGTCGTCCGACTTTGGTGGGCGG
>JBNKLG010000076.1:0-14149 GCA_050292235.1 Sedimenticolaceae bacterium
CATGACCCTGGCGTGGCCCAGATGGCAGTAGTCGTAGACCGTCATGCCGCACACGTAGAGGCTCACCTTGCCAGGGAAGCTTGGGGTAAAAAGCTCTTTGCGCCGATTAAGATCGTTATAGAGGTTCAACATCAGATAGGCCTACCAAATACCAAGCTCCCTATGTTAACCAGAACTCCCGTCCTGACCAAAACCGCCTGCCCCTTTGGACAGAGCCTGTTATCATGATCGACTTCTTTCTATTGATAGGGAACCCTCAATGCGCCGACTTTCCATTGCCCTTTTCTGCTGGCTAACCCTTGCCGCCTTTGGTGTTCAGGCAGAGGCCATCCAGGTCAAGATGACCACCAGCCTGGGTGCTGTAACGATTGAATTAGACAGCGCCAAGGCTCCCAAATCCGTTGCCAACTTTTTGCGCTATGTGGACGAAGGCTTTTATGACAACACCATCTTCCACCGGGTCATCCCTGATTTTATGATCCAGGGCGGCGGCTTCGCCACCAATCTGCAGCAAAAAGAGACCCACGCCCCCATCGATAATGAGGCCGACAACGGACTGAAAAACAGCCGCGGCACCATCGCCATGGCCCGCACCGGTGACCCCCATTCGGCTACGGCGCAATTTTTCATCAATCACAAGGATAACGATTTTCTCGATCACAGCGGCAAAACCCCCAGAGGCTGGGGCTATGCAGTCTTTGGTCACGTTATCCAAGGGATGAATGTGGTTGACAAGATCGCCACCACACCCACCCGAAACCGGGGTGGCGCATTCCAAAATACGCCCTCATCCCCGGTCATCATCCAATCCATTCGACGTGTTCAATAAAGAGGTCAACATGAGTCAGATTCGATTCACCACCAGCCTGGGCGACATCCTGCTAGAGCTGGACAGCGAGAAAGCCCCCAACACCTGCGCCAACTTTGTGCAGTATGTGGAAGAGGGTCATTTCAATGACACCATCTTCCACCGCGTGATCAACAACTTCATGATCCAGGGCGGCGGTTTCATGGCCGACATGATGCAGAAGGCCACCCGCGATCCGATTGAGAACGAGGCCAACAACGGCCTCTCCAACCTGACCGGTACCATCGCCATGGCCCGCACCATGGATCCCCATTCGGCCTCGGCCCAGTTCTTCATCAACGTCTCCGACAACAAATTTCTCGACTATCCCGGACAGGATGGCTGGGGCTACTGCGTCTTCGGCAAGGTAATTGAGGGTATGGATGTGGTCAACCAGATCAAAGGTGTAGACACCACCACCCGCGCCGGCCATCAGGATGTCCCGGTCGAGCCCATTCTGGTTCAGTCTGCTACCATCGAAGTTACTGCGTAGAGGCCAGCTTGGTGCGCCTCTTCATCGCCGATGTGCATTTGAGCGAGGCGCGCCCCGATATCAGCCAGCATTTCCTCGATTTTCTTGGTAACAAGGCTGCAGGGGCGGAAGCGCTCTATATTCTGGGTGATCTGTTCGACGCCTGGATCGGCGACGATCTCGATAGCCCCTTTGCCAACGGGATGCGTCAGGCTCTGGCAAAGCTGAGCCAGCACGGCACTGCGCTTTTTCTACAGCACGGCAACCGCGACTTTCTCCTGGGATCAGCCTTTGCCAAAAGCTGTGGTGCCCAACTCCTGGCAGAAAGCCACTCCCTTGAGCTCGGTCCGCATCGTGCCTTATTGCTACATGGCGACCTGCTCTGTACCGATGATCGGGAGTATCAGCAGGCCCGCCAACTCCTCCGCAGCCCGGATTTCATCGCCGACTTTCTGCGCCGCCCCATTCCTGAGCGGCTGCAACTGGCCGCCGAATACCGACGCCGCAGCGGAGAGGTCACCTCCCTCAAGGCCCAGGACATCATGGATGTCAATGCCGATACCCTGGAAAACTATCGCCAGCAACATCAGGTCAACCTCGTCATCCACGGCCACACCCATCGACCAGGCGTCTATCCCTTCGAGGGTGGAGAACGCATCGTGCTAGGCGATTGGCAGCCCCAGGGAACCCGCTATCTCCAAGTGGACGACAGCGGCCAATACCAGCTGAAAGCCTATCCATGAAACGCCCTATCCTCATTACCGGCTGCTCCTCCGGCATCGGTCTCTGCGTCGCTCGCGGCCTGCGGGCACGGGGTTACCATGTTTTTGCCTCAGCCCGCCAGGAAAGTGACGTGGCCCGTCTAAATGAAGAAGGCCTGGAGTGCCTGCAACTGAACGTAGATGACAGCGACAGCATCCAGCAGGCCTTCGACACCCTGATGGAGCGCACCCAGGGCCGACTCTACGCTCTGTTCAATAATGGGGCCTACGGACAACCTGGTGCCGTCGAAGATCTCAGTCGCGCAACCCTTCGAGCACAACTGGAGACCAATCTACTGGGCTGGCACGAGCTGACCAATCTAGCACTAAAACCCATGCTGAAACAGGGCGAAGGCCGCATCATCCACAACAGCTCCATCCTGGGCTTTGTGGCCATGCCCTATCGTGGCGCCTATAACTGCTCAAAATTTGCCCTGGAAGGGCTAAGCGATACCCTTCGTCTGGAACTGCGGGGCACTGGCGTTCATCTCTCAATGATCGAACCAGGGCCGATCCTCAGCCGGTTTCGTGACAATGCCTATGAGAAATATCGTCAGCATATTGACGCCGAACAGAGTCGCCACCGACAAAAATATCGACGCATGGAAAACCGCCTGAACAAAGCTGGCGCTGCAGCCCCCTTCACCCTACCACCCGAAGCGGTGCTTAAAAAGGTCATTCACGCCCTGGAGAGTCCGAAACCCAAAGCTCGTTATGGCGTCACCTTCCCCACTCACCTATTCAGGGTACTCAAACGTTTGCTGCCGACCTGGGCCTTAGACTGGGCGTTGATTCAGGCCTCAGAAAAAGGCGATCGTTAGGCCATAAAAAACCGCGAAGGTGCAAACCCCGCGGTTTTTATCTATCGAGAAAATGAACTTACCAGCGACGAACGCGCCCCGTATCCATGTGCACAAAACGGGAACTGGGATAATAGCCCACGCCACCGGAATGCAGAGAGAGCGCAGCAAGACGAATCCTGCTCAAATCCTGTCCAGGTACACGAATATCGATGGCCTTGCCAGACATGTGCAGACTACGGCGAGCAACACCATGACCCTGGCGACGCAACAAAGCGTTGGTTTTAGGAGAGCGGTAACCGGAAATCACATGGTAGGGCTGACTGAAACCCATCTTCTGGCGAACCACAAAAAGCTGATCCAAAAGGCGGGGGTCCATTCTGGTCACATCATCGGTACGGTGATCCCGCAGGTGATGATTGACTTCAGCAAGGGCATCCTTCAAATAGCGACCATGCTCCCAGTAAGTGACCTTGAGCTTTTCCCCGGTATGCGTATTCAGGAAGGAGAGGTAGCGGGCATCGTGGCTGTGGCTTCGACGGCTTTTTTTGCCGATCAGGCGACTAAAGAAGCCAGGTTTCTCTTCGGGTTCCTGCACAGAACGGCGGACCACCCGGCTGGGAGGGTTTTTCGCCGCTTCCTGGCGGGCCAACGCACGCTGATGAGCCGCTTCAATTTTGGCCTTTTCTTCCTGCTGACGTCGTCCCTCTACCAGGCGACGGGTTTTTTCAGCCTCAACGGTATCCCGCCACATGGCCTGAAAATCACCACTTAACATGTCGACCAGACTACAGCCGCTTAAACTCAAGGCTGAACCTGCCGCCAAAGTTCCTAAAAAAAGACGACGAGAAGGCGTAATAATTAGGCCATCTTCGTTTGAATCATCTTCGAATTCAGACATTTACACACCTTTTCTGAACAAGATTCTCGAGGTAGCTTTGGACTTAATAGTAAAACACCATAACAGTAAATTCAAGGCAATTTAATCAGTTACTTGAGAAATATAACTAAAGAGCTTATTTCTTTCATAAATGTCATCCCTAAAATTCACCTCACCCTCAGCATCCACCCAGGCAGTAAAGTAACCCAAATAGACTGGTACTTTTTCAGGCAGTTTGACTGACTTAGTCTCTTCCGCATCAATATCCATCCTGATCGTTTCACGCCCCGCCTCAGGGTCATTCTTGTCAAGCAACAAGCCTGCCAACTTATAGGGATTTTGAACGCGAATACAACCATGGCTAAAAGCACGCTCTGTACGAGCAAAATAACGCTTACTGGGCGTATCGTGCAGATAGATAGCATGCTTACTGGGCATCTCGAATTTCAACTGCCCCAGGGCATTTTTCTCACCTGACCCCTGACGGATCAGATAGGGAAATTCTTCTGGATTATTGCTGTAGTAGTCCCAATCCACCTCATCCGGATAAATCTCTTCCCGGGTATCACGCCACAGAATCTGGTAGCCGTTGCGTTGAAAAAAATCCGGATTCCGCAACTGCTTGGGTATCAGCTCTTTGGCGGCAATTTTGGTTGGGACATGCCATTTGGGATTGACCGTCAATACAGAGATATTGCTTGAAATCGAGGGACTGTGATGTTTTTTATCACCCACCACCACCCGGGTCTGCCAAACCACCCGACCGTCTTCGTAAAGATAGAGCTCAAACGCTGGCAAATTGACGATCAGGTAGCGCACACCCAAATCACGGGGTAACCAGCGCCACCGTTCCATAGAGGCCAAGATGCTACGCATCCGATCCTCAACCGGAATGTTCAATATGCTACGCGTATGGGGACCAACAACCCCATCCTCCTCCAGCCCGTTATTGCGCTGAAAATGCTTTACCGCTGCCACCAGGTCGGCGTCATAGTGGGTCGAATCGCTTTCACCCACTCTATCACCAAACTCTGCCCGTAACCGTACTCGCAACCGGGGAACGCTGGCATGGCGCATCCCTGGCTTAAGACTCGGCATTGAGGAAGGCAAGGTCGACCAGCCACCGTACCCAGCAATCGCCGCATAATGCCGATAGGCCTGACGCAAACCTTTGTAGCCAGGGCGCTGTGGCTCAAGACCATCCAACAAAACAGGAATATCAGTCGACACCCCCAACCTACTCAGAAAAGATGCCAGGTCAAAACGCCGCGCTTTGATACTCCAACCCTTGTCGATCTTCTTAGGCTGGTATCGACCTACCGACAAAACCCGCGCATAGGTCAGAAACACCTCAGTAAAATGCAGCTCGTAGGCGGCCTGTTGTTCGCTACCACTGGCGCCCACATTGAAACCTGTAAAGGTCAGCAAATCCCGATGTGTCAGCCCGGTCCCCAAATCTTTAGTCATGCGATCGATCAAGGTATTGACCAGAGGTTTCGGATGATCTCCCTCAATCCACAACGGCTTGAAATCCCGTTCGGCGTAAAAAGCCTGCAACGCTTTCCAATCCGCAGTGTCCAGGTGTTCACCCCGTTTACGACCATGCAGCAACTGCCGAATCTGACTGCTGATGGAATCCCCACCAGAATCCATAGTCCCCAACCCAGCCATGGGATCAAAGGCCGCTCGGACGCCACCAATAGCCGTGAAGGCCAGAATCAGCAATAAAGTCAATCGGAAACGGAAGGGGTAACGCATTGGAAACATAAGAAATCGACGTAGATCATGAAGGAGCGGAATAGAGGCTCGTATCATACCCCAATCATATCTTTAAATGGCTATTTATTGGGATTTTCGTTAAAAGCCAAATACTCTTGACGCTGGAACACGACTAACAAAAAAGCCCGGGCTATATGCCCGGGCCTCATATGGCGCATCTTACTTACCTAAGCAGAATCAAGGAACCGATCAGACGCCTCTTACGTCCTACCCACCCTACCAGAAAGGTATCACCAAGTTATGCACTGCGAAAGCGCCCCAACCCAATCAAACCAGCAAAAGCAGAGCCAAATAGCCATACTGCCCCGGGTAGCGGCACAGGCGAAATCACTCCACCTACGGACCATGACGAACTTCCCCCATGACGAACAACCAACTGATAGGAGGTCCCACCCAAGAGATCGAAGGGCCCAGTTGAAAAGTAACCACCCTTCCTGCCTTCAGTTCTGTATGAGGCCACATCACGACCATTATCTTGCAGTCCGATAAAAAACTCTGCAATGGATCCAGAATAAACACCACTCAATTCGTAACGTCCACTACCCGTCACCATATAGCGCGCATCCTGTTCAAATCCAACGCCCTCAAGTCCAACGCCGTCTACCGAGAAAGAACCAGAGAAGCTCTGAGCGAGCACTATACTCTCTGCCTTCATCTCAAAAGCATGTGAAGCGTTCGCAACAAGCAACAAAAGCAAACTACCCAGAACCTTCTTCATCTCAAACCCTTGTGCTAAAAACATCACTAAACTATAAAAACCATCCGCCTTATGGCACAAGGGCCTCGACTTCACCATCGCCCCATACACCACAGGCTTTAAAAGTCACACTAAAGCTGGGGTTACCCCCTCAATCTATGGCGCCCTAGCCCAACCAGGCCGACAAATGCGGAACCAAACAGCCAAACGGCAGCAGGAAGAGGAACTGGAGAAATACTTGCCTGATAATTGAATGCACTGCCAGCAACTGGCGAATAGAAAAACTGCAACGCATATGAATGACCAGACACCAAAGTAAATGGGCTGAACGAGACAAGATCAGATGCGCCCTGAGCTGATGTCACCAGCTCTGCCACGCCAGTCACATCAAAAAGGCTAACAAAAAAGGCATCACCGACGCCCAAAGAATGCATGCCAGAGTATGTTCCGGACAGAGTGAAGGTGCCATTTCCTGAAACGTTGTGCACATTGGTATAAAACGATCGCGGGGAAACACTCATCCCGACACTACCACTACTGGATCCATCAACCTTCAGTTCATACGCGAATGAAGACCCAGTAACGAGCAGGAACAATGCTGCATAAAAAACTCTAATCATCTTAAAAATCTCCTAGATTTACCAAAGCCATGGATCAGAAGTCAGATAAAAACATCCACAACCCTTTACACCACAAGCTCTCAATGAAACACCGTACTAATTGCCGTCAATCTAAAGCCTTAATATATATCATGAAACTTGATCAACAATCTTAAATCGCTATGCCATATGAGCATTATCTCGAATTATCCATTACAGCATTATTTCGAATACCCAACATCCAGAAAGACAGGCCTACTAAGGATGCGAAAGGCATGCTACCTGACTATGACGCCCAGGACAAGCAGATCCTGGGCATTTTGCAACTTTTTTCGAAGCACCTACTACCCACCAAAACCCAATGGCATTAATGCTATCCTAAAATTAAAATCAGAAACCGACACTTAGCGTTTTCAACAATTCACGAGCATGGCCACTTTCCAAAAAACCGTCCCCACTAGCCAACGCCTTCTTTAGCCCCTCTCGAGCCTGAGTTTTACGACCAGTTTTTAAATACAATCTTGCCAAATGATATTGGATGGTTGGATCTTTTTTTCCAAGATGAGCGGCCCTTGCAAGAATGCTTTCTGCTTTTTTCTCCTGCCCATTCAAAAAAAGCACCCACCCCAAGGTATCCAGCAACCCTGCATGCGACGAGTGCTCAAACCGAGCCGTTAACACCAAAGCCTCTTCCAGTGCAGACTTTTCTGGCGCCCCCCGCACCAGAATCATGGCCAAATTATTGGCTGCCACATCCAGATTTGGTGATTTTGACAACAGTTGCCGATAGATGCTTTCTGCTTCACTGGTTTTTCCCTGATGATCAGAAAGAACAGCCAGCTTAGCACCAACCGTTATATCTCCCGTTTTTTCAAAGCCCTGCTGCAAGACAGCCAGAGATTGCTCAGGCTTCCCTTGCTTGGATCGAACATCAGAAAGATTGACGTAAGCAACAGGCCATTTCGGTTCGAGTGCGATGGCCTGCTGAAACGTATCTACAGCACCATTTAGATCACCCTGATCCCGCAAGATCTCGCCTTTTAAATTCATCGCGAGATACTTCTTTTCATTGGCCGAAATCCTTTCCTCCACCGCCGACAATGCCTCATCGAGCCGTTTCAGATGAATCAAAACCTCAGCTTTTGCTTTCAACGGTTCTATGGCATATGGTGCCTTTTTCAACGCTGCCTCAAATGAGGCGATAGCCTCCTCCGACTGCCCCTCTCCAAATAGAGCCAAGCCATTGTAATAGTTACCTGTCGGCTTTTTGGGATAGTGCTGATTCAGCATCTTTGCAATTCGCTTAAGATCAACCCACGCCTGTTTTTTCCAATAAATATCCGCCAGCGCCATCAAAGAAGCCTCATGGTTCGGTACATATTTCAGCAATCGTTCCAGCACCGAAACCACCTCTTCTTTCTCTCCGGCCTGATCCAACAGAACCGCAAGCTCGAAATTGGCCTCAGCTTCTTCCGGCTGAATGGATATCGCCTTCTCCAGGGCCTGGCGTGCCAATTGGATCTCCTGCTTCTTAAGGTGAGCCTGAGCTTTTAAACGATAGGCGCGAACCTGGGTCGGATCCTCCCGCAACAAAACCCTCAGATCAGCAATCCCCTTATCTGGATCACTCATTTGCATGGATAACCCTGCCCGCAACAACAGGGCATCAAGATTTTTAGCATCCATGGCCAAAACCCTATCAACCCGACGCTTAGAGGCCTGAAATTCTCCCTTCTGCATCTCATTGAGAGCCAAACCCAACTCCGCCTCCGTGTGAGAGACAGCAGAAAACCTACCCTCCAGAATCTTCTGATAATTGGCTTCAGACGCTTGCCACTGTGCAGCTCTACCCTGCGCTTTGGCCAACGCCAATAACAGATCAGCATTGGCAGGCTGCAACTGAGACAATTTGGTCAGGCGCTCTTCCATGTTTTGCTGGCGGTATTTCTGTAGAAAGGGCACCCACTCCTTAACCAGCTGAGGATCCTCTATGGCGAGAATGGCATCAGCCATCGCTTCATCCGCCTTCTCAATCTCCTTTATACGCACCAAAAAATGAAAATAATTGAGGCGGTTTTTCGCTTCATTTGGTTCCTGAGCAATCAGATCCTGATAAATTCCATCTGCAGCAGAGACATTGGCCTGCTCCTCATAAAGACGCGCCAACAACAGGTTAGTTGGCACATCTTTACGGTTTTTCTGCCAAGCCTGCCTAACCAAGTCAACCGCCTCTGCACCTTGACCACTCTTCATCAGCAATGCTGCAACCAAAGAAAGTGCATCATGATTATCTGGTGCCTTGGCTAAAGCGTCCCGGGCTAACACAATGGCCGTACCTGCCTGCCCCTGCTTGGCTTGAACAATCCCTTTCAGCACCAATGCACCCACCTCATCGGGATGCATTGACAGCACAGCATCAGCTAACTCAAGTGCTTTATCCTCCTCACCTCCCATCAAATAGATACGACCCAAGCGCACCTGAGCATCCTTGTGCTTTGGATCAAGCTCTAAAGCTCGCGTGTAGAGGGCAAAAGCCTTGTTCCAATTCTGGTCATACTCTTCTGTTCGGGCATACCAGTAAAACCCATCTGCCGACTTGGGATCGACCTGAAGTGCATTTCGAAAGGCAATTCTGGATTTGGTAATATTGTTGTTTTGAAACAACTCTTTTCCCTTTTCTAGGTACTTGGCACTACTTTCGTGTGCACCGCCACATGCCACCAGCATTAAAGTCAACGAAATACCAAACAGTAAGGAAAGATATGACTTTGCAATATCCATAAAACAAGACCCAATAAATTCACTACCAATACAGAGATCTCAGCGCAGTGACACTCCACTGAAATCAACTACCATCAACATTTGCTTTCAAAATAATTGCTTTTGCTTTTTTCGGATCAACCGATACGGAAAGTCTTCAGGCCCCCTACAAAGCGCCAAAGAACTAAAGTTTTCCACAAAACGAAAAGAGCCCCAAAGTGGGGCCATCCGATAAGTTATGCCGACTCCATAACGGCGAGTCGGGAATACACACTGTCTCGCACCTACCTGTCAAGCGATCAACGCTTGGCGTTGTAATAAGCAACCACCTGATTCTCAAACAGCAAGTATCGATCTATCTAGGCGCCGGATAGTCTGAAAAAAACGCTGGATCAATCATATCAATAAAGGCCTGACTCTGGGGCTTGAGAAACTTACCACGCCGAATCACCACGCCGTAAGAGCGCTTGGGGATGTACTGGTCCAGGGGGCGCATGTAGAGCGCCTCGCCTCCGGTCAGGCAGACACCGGTGACGATGGAGATGCCCATCTCCATGGCCACATATTTTTTGATGATCTCCCAACCGCCCGCTTCCAGGGAGACCTGAAACTTGAGCCCGTGCTGGTTGAACACCATCTCCAACATGCGCCAGGTGGCCAGATGCCGGGGCGGCAGAATGAGGCCGTATTGGCTGATGTTGGCCAGACTGATCTGTTCCAGACTGGCCAGGGGGTGGTCCAATGGCGTAATCAGGGTGGAGCTATAGAAGATGGAAGGCCGGTAGATGATGTCATCGGGCACATCCAGCATAGAGCCAATGGCCAGATCGGCCTCGTCCGCCCGCAGCATGGCCATGCCATCACGGCCGGTTACGTTGTGGAGCTTGATCTGAATATTGGGATAGGCCTCTGAAAAACGTTTGATGAAGCTCGGCAACAGATAGAGGATGGTGGACTCCCCAGCGGCGATGTTGAGTTCGCCGTGATCCAGGCGACCAAAATGGGCATGAAAGCTCTCCTCCAAACCCTCGATACCATCCACCAACGGCTGGGCCACCTGCAACAGCACCACCCCCTCCGGCGTAAGAGAGATATGCGGCCCGCGGCGCTCGAACACCCGGATATTCATCTCCCGCTCCAGAGCCTGGATCTGCAGGGTTACCGTAGGCTGACTCTGGAACAGGGCCTCGGCAGCCTGGGAGATGCTACCGGTCTTGGCGGCCATGCAAAAGGCCCGCAACTGTTTGAGTCGGTTCTGTTTGTAATGGAGGGGTTGCTGTTTTTTCGCCACCGGAGGGCCCTTTTGGTCAGTTATATTTAAAAAACCAATCCAATGAATTTAATTTATTTTATTGATTAATACTATACCAACTGTCTTAATTCCTACATCTTTTCCATCGGTATTCGGCGGGTAGCCTGTGGTTGGTTTTGAACTCAACAGCCTTCTCATCAGCATAGCTTTCATGGCTGGCCTGGGCGTTTTGCTGTCCGGGGCATTGGCCGTCGCCAACCGTTATCTCTGGGTCTACGAAGACCCACGCATTGACGATCTGGAAGAGCTCTTACCCAAAAGCAACTGCGGCGCCTGTGGCACGGCAGGCTGCCGGCCCTTTGCCGAAGCGCTGATCAAAGGGGATCTGACCCCGGCCAACTGCACTGTCTGCTCCAGCGACGACATCGGGCAGATCGCCGACTATCTCGGCGTGGATGCGGGGGATGTGGTCAAACGCGTCGCCCGTCTCGCCTGCGCCGGGGGCAATCACGTCGCCCGCCAGCGCGCCCACTATGCAGGCATGGACTCCTGCCGGGCAGCAGCCATCGTCGGCGGTGGCCCCAAGAGCTGCACCTGGGGCTGCCTGGGGCTGGCCGACTGTGTTGAGGTCTGCGATCAGGGTGCCATCCACCTGGACCCGCACGGCCTGCCGGTGGTGGACAACAACAAATGTACCGCTTGCGAGGATTGTGTCGATATCTGCCCCAAGGGGCTTTTCTCGATCCAGCCCGTCACCCACCAGCTTTGGGTAGCTTGCAAGAATCTCGAGTTTGGCGAGGCGGCAGAGGCCGATTGCGCCGTCGCCTGCACCGCCTGTGAACGATGTGCCAAGGATGCCCCCGAGGGGTTGATCGAGATCAAGGACAATCTGGCCCGCATCGATTTCAGCAAAAACCACTTGGCCTCTGCCGACATCATTGAACGCTGCCCCACTGGCGCCATTGTCTGGCTAAACCGGCAACAGGGATATCGCAAAGGCAGCGAGGCCAAACGTATTGTGCGGAAAGAAGATCTTCCGCTTTAGTTTCAAATCACTGAACCAGTCACCAGGTGCCAATATGAACATTGGAAAGAAAGAGAAAACCTTTAAATATCCGGGCAAACGCATGGCGATGGATGGCAACACCGCCGTCATCATGTGTGAGCGGGAATCCTCCGATGCTGCCGGCGCCTACCCCATTACCCCCTCCACCCAGATGGGGGAGTATTGGGCCGAAGAGACCGCCAAGGGTCATGTCAACGTCTCCAACCGATCGCTGATCTTTGTTGAGCCGGAATCGGAGCACGCCGCCGCTGCGGTAACGGCAGGCATGGCCATGACCGGCCTACGGGCGACCAACTTCACCTCCGCCCAGGGCGCTGCCTTCATGCACGAATCCCTCTACGCCGCAGCGGGCAAACGTCTGCCCTATGTGCTGAACCTGGGGTGTCGCGCCATCACCAAAGCCAGTCTCAATGTCCATTGCGCCCACGATGATTTCCACTGCATCGACGATACTGGCTTTATCCAACTGTTTGCCAACGATGCCCAGGGTGCTGCCGACCTCAATATGATTGGTCGCAAGGTTGCCGAATATGCCTTGACCCCCGCTGTGGTGGCCCAGGACGGTTTCCTCACCACCCACCTGATCGAACCGCTCCAAGTACCTGAGCGAGCGCTGATCGAGGAGTATCTGGGCCGCCCTGACGATGAAATCGAGTGTCCTACCCCGGCACAGAAAATGCTCTTTGGCCCGACCCGTCGCCGCATCCCGGCCATCTGGGATGTTGACAAACCCATGCTCTCCGGCTCCGTGCAGAACCAGGACGCCTACATGCAGACCACGGCAGCGCAACGGCCTTTTTTCTACGATCACATCCCCGCCCTGACCGACCAGATGATGGAGGAGTTCTATGAACTCACCGGCCGTCGTTATGGCCGTATTCAGACCTGGGATGTAGAGGAGGCCGACTACGTCATCCTCGGCATGGGTTCCATGCTGGTGCAGGCCATCGCCGTCGCCCGTTATCTGAAGAAAACCCGCAAACTCAAGGTCGGTGTGGTGGATGTCACCCTGTTCCGCCCCTTCCCCGGTGACCTCATCGGCAAGGCACTGCGTGGCAAGAAGGGCGTGGTGGTGCTGGAGCGTACCGACCAGCCCCTGGCCGAAGACCTGCCGCTGATGCGCGAGGTCCGCGCCGCCCTCTCCAAATGCATCGAAAACGGCCAAAGCAACAACAAACGCAAGCCCTGGCCAGAGTATGAGAGCTACTCGAGCTTCAAGGAGATCCCCCAGCTCTACTCTGGCGCTTACGGTTTAGGCTCCCGCGATCTGCAACCCGAAGGCATGATCGGCGCGGTGGAGAATATGCTGGAGGATGGCCGCCAGTTGAAATTCTTCTATCTCGGCATTGATTTCGTGCGCGAACCGGCCAACCCCAAGCAGCAGATTCACATGGAAAAGCTGCTGGAGCTCTATCCCGATATCGACCGATTGAGCGTCAAGGGGTCGGAAAATCCCGACCTAATGCCGGAGAAATCGATCACGGTACGCATGCACTCTGTGGGCGGCTGGGGTGCCATCACCACCGGCAAGAACCTTGCCATGACTCTCTATGATCTGCTGGGCTTTGAGATCCGCGCCAACCCCAAATATGGCTCGGAGAAGAAGGGCCAGCCCACCACCTACTACCTCTCTGCCGCACCGGAACGCATTCCCCTGAACTGCGAATTCACCTATGTGGATGTGGTGATGTCGCCCGATCCCAACGTCTTCGCCCACTCCGATCCGCTGGAAGGGCTCAAGCCGGGTGGGGTCTTCATCATCCAATCCAACCTGTCAGAGCAGGCGTTTTGGGACAGCCTCCCCCGCCGCTCCCAGCAGTTCATCATTGACCAGAAGATCCGCGTCTTCTGCGTCGACGGTTTCAAGATCGCCCGGGAAGAGGCCTCCAACCCGGAACTACAACTGCGCATGCAGGGCAACGCCTTTCAGGGTTCCTTCTTCGCTGCCTCCCCTTTGATGGAGATTGCCGGACTGGATGAGAAAAAACTCTTCGTCACCATCGAAGAACAGCTCAATGCCAAGTTTGGCGCCAAAGGCAAGCGCGTGGTGGAGGACAACCTGCGGGTGGTGCGTCGTGGTTTCGACGAGGTGCACGAGATCCACGCCCGCACCCAGAGCCAGCAACCGGAAACCCTCAAGACTTTAGGTCTGCCCATCATGCTCAAAAAAATGGCCGAGGGCGATGGCGGCATTCACGACATCCACCGTTTTTGGGAACAGACCGGCAGCTTCTAC
>JBNKLG010000077.1:0-13995 GCA_050292235.1 Sedimenticolaceae bacterium
CAATTAGCCTTTAAGCCTGCGCCCCGCTGGCGAGGGACTCTACACAAAAGGTAAATCGGGGTCAATCCCCGGAGCGCCTGCTCTGGCGCTAAGAGAGTGCCTTAAGCGCCTGGTTCAACCTCTGTTCCACATGGCGTTTGTGCCGCAGCAGACTCATGGTGGGCAAGAGCCCGGTGGAAAAGACGCTGTTGGGTTCGATGGCAGTGAGATAGATAGGATAATTTTTGCGGCCCTGCCTCAGCTCAAGCAGATGGCGGGCGATGGCCTGATAGATGCCATCCCCATATTCACTAGTGCTGAACTCCCGTTCGCCACAGGCCAGCACCAGGGGCACCTCTTTGTTGGCGAGTGTATCGTGAAGCCCGTCACTATGAATCAGACGCAGGGGGATGAATTTAGCATCGAAACTCTGGGCGGGGGGACTGACCAGTCTGGCGCGCCACTGCTGCTTCAGGGAGGTCAGTTGGTAGTAGTGAGGCGGAGAGGAGAGCTCTCCCGACCGGGAGGGTGCCATGGCCAAATTACGTAACTGCTGAAGGCTGCTGAGAAAGCGGTGCTGATGGCCTATCGGGATCCGTGGCGTTTTGTCACTCTACGGGGCGTGCAGGGCGGCGCATCCTCTGGATGACGTAGCCTCGGGGATGGGTTATCGTCTTTCTGTTCCAGAAACAGAAAAGAACCGGTCAGGAGATTTGATCCCATGCCCATGCGTTTTCCCTTTGCCATTCTGGCCGTGCTTTTGCTGGCCTTGTCCCAACTGGCTTTGGCTGAGCCGTCTCCGTCAGCAACCGAAATTGAAACCGCATTCAAAGCTGTCGATGCCGCCAAAGTCGCAGGGCCAACCAGTATTGCTTTGGCTGACAAGGCAACCCTGAAAATTCCCCAGGGTATTTTTTTCGTGCCGCGCAAAGAGGCTGTGGCCTTGATGACGGCCATGGGCAATGTCACCGGCGAGGGCTTTTATGGTCTTCTGTTTGGGGAGGGTTTTGAAGGATTCATCACCGTCAGTTTCACAGGGGCGGGCTATATCAAGGACGATGACGCCCGGGACTGGAATGCCGATGAGTTGCTGCAGAACCTTAAGGATGGGACTGAGGCTGCCAATGAGGAGCGCCGTCGTCGTGGGATTCCTGAATTCATCATCAGTCGCTGGATCGAAGCGCCGGTCTATGATACTTCTCACCAGCGTTTGGTTTGGTCAGCAGAGCTGAAGAACAAGGTTCCCGTGCCCGGAGATAACGAGCCGGGCGTCAACTACAACACCTACCAGCTTGGGCGCGAGGGCTACATCTCCATGAATCTGGTCACCAGTCTCTCTGCCGTGGAGGCGGGAAAGCCGGTGGCCAGGCAGCTGTTGTCCGGGCTCAGCTTCAACCCAGGCAAGCGTTATGCAGATTTCGACGCCTCCACCGATCAGGTGGCTGCCTACGGTCTGGCCGCGCTGGTTGGCGGGGTGGCCGCCAAAAAACTGGGACTCCTGGCAACGTTGGGTATCTTCCTCGCCAAGTTTGGCAAGATTGCCCTGGTTGCGGGGGCTGCTGGCCTGGCTGGGTTAGCTAAACTCTTCAAAAGAAAGAAGGATGAGGACGCCTGATGAAACTGCTGATGCTGCTGCTCAGCGGCCTCAAGCTGGGGAAGCTGTTCACCACCGGCGGCACCATGCTGATCTCGGTCTTTGCCTACTCGCTGATCTTTGGCTGGCCCTATGCCATCGGCTTCGTGGTCCTGCTCTTCTGTCATGAGATGGGCCACTATATTGCGGCCAGGCAAAGAGGCCTGAATGTGGGGGCGCCGACCTTTATCCCCTTCGTTGGCGCCTGGATTCAGCTTAAGGAGCAACCCATGAACGCCGAAACCGAGGCCTACGTCGGTATGGCCGGGCCGCTGGCGGGTACGGTGGCATCGCTGGCCTGTTATGGCCTGGCGCGGATGGAGGGGAGTATGCTTTTGCTGGCCATCGCCTATTCTGGTTTCTTTCTCAATCTGTTCAATCTGATTCCTTTGCCGCCGCTGGACGGGGGCCGGATGACGGCGGTGATTTCGCGGAAGTTCTGGTTTATTGGTGGCCCGGTGCTGATTGCACTCTTTCTCTGGCGGCCCAGTCCGTTATTGATCCTGATCGCCATTCTGGCCGCCCCTCAGCTTTGGCAGGCGTTACGCGGCGAAGAGGAGGCGGTGCCAGCGGGCTATTACGACTCCGCGCCGTTGGAGAAGCGCATCGAATATGCGTTGCTCTATCTCGGACTGACCGCCTTCCTGGCCATCATTACCCACGATCTTCACGAGATGCTGGGGGCTGTGCGGGGGTAAACCCTAAAGCGCCCGAGTCTGGCGGGAGGTCGTGTGATGTCTTACCATTTTCGTTGGCGAAGCCTCTATGCTGTCTTTCCCACCGTTGAGATGATATGGCGTTTTCCCAACAATTGATCAAGGTCTGTTACCGGTTGGCGGAATCCAGGCGCTACAACGCCTGGAAGCGGGCGGCCTATGATCTGGTGGAGAATCCCAAAGCGCCGGTCCGTCCCTATTTCGATATATTCATGGTGGGCCTGGTCCTGTTCAGTATTCTGGCTTTGATCTACCAGGTGACGCACGATCTGGGTGACTGGGGGGATCTGATCGAGTGGCTGGTTGTGACCATTTTTATCACCGAATATCTCCTGCGCTTCTGGATTTTCTGCGACAGTCACAAGGTGATCATTGGGTATTACGAGCGGGTCTCTTTCATCGATGATGATTTCGATGCCAGGCAGGCCCTCTGGATCGCGCTGAAAGAGAAGTTGCGCTATATGGTACAGCCGATGGCGATCATCGATCTGTTGGCCATTATTCCCAGTTACCGGCCCCTGCGGTTTTTGCGGATTTTCCTGCTGTTCCGCATCTTCAAGCTGTTTCGCTATACCCGCAGCATCACCGAATTTGCCAAGGTCATCTCCGAAAAAAAGACGGAACTGGTGACGCTGTTCATCTTCATGGCCTTCATTACCTTTGCGGCGGCGACGGCACTCTATTTCTTCGAAACCGCCCAGCCCGATCATCAGTTCGAGGGCTTTTTCGACAGCATCTACTGGGCTGTGGTCACCATGTCTACCGTGGGTTATGGCGACATCACACCACATACCGTGGAGGGGCGGCTTGTCGCTCTGGTGTTGATTGTGGCGGGTTTGGGGGTGATCTCCTTTTTTACCTCCATTGTGGTGTCGGCTTTCAACGAAAAGATCGATGACATCAAGACACAGCGGCTCTTCTCTGACGTGGAGCGTCACCGGGTGGATACCCTGGTGTGTGGTTTTGGTCGGGTGGGCGAGGTCGTTTGTGAGCGGCTGGCGAAAGATCAGTGTGCTTTCGTGGTGGTCGATCCGCTGGAGGGGAATATCCGGCGTGCCAAACAGCTGGGTTTTCTCGCTGTGATGGGCGATGCTGAAGATAATGCGCTGCTGCTCAATCTGGGCATCGATTCCCACATCCGGCGTCTGCTCTGTTTGACGGGGAATGATGTCGTCAATGTTTACGTTACCCTGACGGCACGCCAATTGAATTCTGATCTGGAGATCATCTCCCGCGCCAACCATCGGGAAAATGTCACCAAACTCTATCGGGCTGGTGCTTCCCACTGTGTGGCCCCCAATCAGGTGGTTGGCATGATCGCCGCTGAGTATGCGGGGCAGCCTGTGGCCTTCGAGGCGGTTTATGGTCTTCTGAGCGGGCAGTCTGATGAGGGCATGGAGGCCGTTCGTGTCAAAGAAGGGTCGGTATTGGATGGTACGACCATGGGCGAGGTCGGGTTTCGCAGGCGCAAGCTGCTGCCCTTTGGCGTCATCCGGTCTCTCGGCTGCGAAAGTGCTGACAATGCCACCGTTTTCAGGATGAAAGAGCGCTGTTTCCATTTCAATCCCGGGGATGATTTTGTCCTTCAGGCTGAGGATATGCTGGTCTTGTTCGGCCATGAGTACAGCCTGATCCATTTCCGTAAGAAACTGGAAGAGGGACGGCTGTGATGTCTATGCCTCAGACCCTGATCTTCGGCTGTGCTGCTATGGGCCAGGAGGTGGCCATGCAGTTGATCGAGCGCGGCATCAATACGGCGCTCTATGGTAACAATGCTGTTGAGGTCGAGGCCGTTCAGGCGAAGGGGATGCCCGCCTCGGTGATCGATCATACCGATGATGATAATCTCCGAAGCATCGGTATTGGATCGGGAGCCAAGACCCTGTTCTGTCTCTTTTCCGAAGAGGCCCAAAATCTCTTTCTGACCCTGTCGGCCCGGGCACTGGACCCCCGGCTGAAGATTATTTGCGTCTGCGAATCCGATGCCTCCGGGCAGCGGCTGATCATGGCGGGTGCCAGCAAGGTGATTGACCCCTATGAAATCAGCGGGCAACGGGTCCACGAACTCATTACCCGCCCCTTTCTGGTGGATCTGCTGCACAGCACGGTATTCAGCAAACAGATCGACATCGCGGAGATCGAGATCCCCGAAAACTCCCCTCTCTCCGGCAGGATGCTGGATGATCTCCAGCTGAAAGAGCGCTTCAACCTGATCGTTATGGGGGTGGTGGATCTGGAGCTGGGCAGAAACCTCATCTTCAGCAACAGCGGCATCAATCATCGGCTGGATAGCGGTGATCTTCTGGTGGTGATCGGGCCTAAAGCGGAAATTTTGCGTTTGAGACAAATGTTGTTGGAAGAGTGGGACCCAAGAGGAGATGCCACATGAGTTCAACGATAAAACAACCACGTTCTGTGGCACAGTGGATCCAGGGGCTGGAAACCTCCGATGGTGCGGGTGTGCAGTTGACCCGGCTCATTGGTACCCGCCAGCTGATGCAGTTCGATCCCTTTTTGCTGCTGGATCACTTCCGTTCTGATGATCCGGATGACTATATCGCTGGCTTTCCATCCCATCCCCATCGGGGTTTCGAGACGGTTACCTACCTTTTGGCGGGCAGGGTGGAACATCGTGATAACGCGGGCCATGGCGGCGTTTTGCGGGCAGGTGGGGTACAGTGGATGACTGCAGGGCGTGGGGTCATCCATTCGGAAATGCCTCAGCAGGAAGAGGGTCTTCTGTCTGGATTTCAGCTTTGGGTAAACCTGCCGGCCTCGCACAAGATGGATGCTCCCCGGTATCAGGAGTTTGGTGCTTCGGCGCTTCCCCTTGAAGAGCGGGAGGAGGGTGTCTCGATCCGCGTGATTGCGGGCGAGACCGCCCGAGGGACACGGGGGCCGGTCACTGAACTGGTGACACCAGTGCAATACTGGGATATCAGTATGCCCGCAAAGGGCCACTTCACTGAATCGTTACCCCAGGCGTTCAATGCTTTTGTTTATCTGGTAGAGGGCGCGGTGGTCATTGGTGATCAGGTGGTGAAGCCGGGAACGCTGGCCTGTCTGGGGCAGGGAGATGGCGTTGGGATAGCGGCCACTGTCCAGAGTCGCCTCTTGCTGGTGGCAGGGCAGCCACTCAATGAACCCATTGCACGCCGGGGGCCTTTTGTGATGAATCATGAGTCTGAGTTACAGCAGGCTTTCGATGATTACCAGTCAGGGCGCTTCTGAATTGATGTTAGGGTTTTGATTTTTTGGATTTGCTGCCGGGGGGCATCTTGGTTGGGCTGGGCGTTTTGCCCAGATGCATCAGGTCTTTGTACAGGCTCGACTCAAACTGCAGATGGCTGCCCTTTCGGCCATTCAGTCCGGGAAAATAGTTATTGATGAACTGAACCACCACCAGTTTCTGGCCGCTGGCGGTGGTAAAAATGCCAGCCAGATTCTTGGCGCCGTAGAGGGTGCCGGTCTTGGCCTGAAAGTGGCCTTTGAGCGGCGTTCGGGCCAGTTTACCCCGATAGCGCAAGGTGCCACTTTCCCCTGAAACAGGCAAAAGCGCCACCAGATGCAGCTGCTTTTCGTGTTGCCCGATATAGGTCAGGACCCTTCCCAGCAGGCGAGGGGAGATGCGATTGTTACGGGAGAGGCCTGAACCATCTTCCAGGATCGCCCGGCCAAGGTCGATACCCGTCTTCTCTTTGATGACCTCGCGCAGGGCGATGAGCCCATTGAGATAGGTGCCGGGCTGGTTGAAGTGGTGCTGCCCCATAGCCTTGAGCAGATTGTCGGCGATCATATTGTCCGAACGTTTGAGCATCCGATCCAGCAAGGCAGTCAACGAGGGAGACTGGTGGATCTTCAGGGTCTTTTCTTCGCCGCCGGGTGGCGTGCCCAATCGAACCCTGCCACTGAATTTGATGCCCAGCTCTTTGGCCCAGCGGCTGACCAGATCTTGGGCGTAGCGACTGGGATTCTGTATCGCAATCTTGAGTCGTAACGGCTGCTTGCGCTGTCCAAAGCAGCCATTCAATTCGTAATGATTGTTCTCCCTGCTGTCCAGGTCCAGATTGCAGTGGCGCTGGAACTGATCCTGAACGGTGACGATTTTGGCGTTGGTCTCGATCTGAATGGGGGGATTGCCTGTTAGTGTGACCTGAATGGTCTCTCCGGGGGCGCCCGCCATGCTGGCACTGGCGATCACACAGTTTCGATCGATGATAACGCTGCCGGAAGGGGCGCTGTAGCATTGGCTCAGGTTTTCCCAGGGATTGCCCAGGGGCCAGTGGCGGCCACCAAAATGACTGTCATCGATCCAGATATCCCGGTAGGTGACGGCTTTGCTTTGGGGTGGTGCAACGTGAGCCAGCAGTGCCTTGAGCGCTTTTTGATCCAGCATGGGGTTGCCCCCAAAGTGCAATACCAGGTCTGGTCCAGTCTGGGTCAACCTGGTGCGAAAGCGAAAGTTCGCAGGCAGAATCAGACGGGCACCCAGTGCGGTGATGAGTTTTTGGGTGCTGGCTGCCACCATGAGCTGATCGGCCTGATGGCTCATCAGTACCTTTTGGTCGCCTCCCAGTTGCTGAACCAGTAGGCCGTAGCTGCTGTCTTTGGGTAGTAGATCAGCCAGATCTTGTTCGCCAGAGAGGGTTTGAAGGGGAAAGAGCAGGCCACCCAAAGTCAGCAGGCTGGAGAGGAAAATCCATTGGGCATGTTGGCTTAGGTAGAGCTGAAATTGGCGGAAAACATCGACCATGGGCAGGCAGGCTGGTAAAGGGAATTCAAGAATCACTATAGCGGCTATGGCCTTGGGGAGGAAAGTGTATCGAGCAACAATCCCTCAATCTTGATAAAGCACGCAGCCTTTCCGGATATTATGGGATATTCTGTCTTGACCTGAAAAAGCCAGATCGGTAGGTTAAAGGGTTTCACGGTGCCAATTTCGAGGTTTCAAGGGGAAGCCACGAAATAATCGGCATTTTCATGCGTTTTTTTGATATCTGGGATGGACCAGGTTGGTTTTCCGTCTTGGATGGAGGTTTTTCCGGTGGAATTGAGTGGATCCGAAATCCTTATCCGTTGTTTACAGGATGAGGGGGTCGAGTATGTTTTTGGATACCCCGGTGGGGCGGTGCTGCATATCTACGATGCCCTGGTTCAACAGAATGCGGTCAAGCACATCCTGGTGCGCCATGAACAGGCGGCTACCCACGCAGCAGATGGTTACGCCCGCGCCAGCGGTAAGCCCGGCGTTGCTTTGGTGACTTCCGGTCCAGGGGCCACCAATGCCATTACCGGCATTGCGACTGCCTATATGGACTCCATCCCCATGGTGGTGATCACCGGTCAGGTGCCGACTCCCTTCATCGGTTCCGATGCCTTTCAGGAAGTGGATACCGTCGGCATTACCCGGCCCTGTGTGAAGCACAATTTCCTGGTCAAGGATGTGCGTGATCTGGCTGAAACCATGAAAAAAGCCTTCTATATCGCCACCACAGGCCGTCCCGGTCCGGTGGTGGTGGATGTGCCGAAGGATGTGGTCGATCCCAATGTCCGCATCCCCTATGTCTATCCCAAGAAGATCAAGATGCGCTCCTACAACCCGGTACTGAAAGGGCATATGGGGCAGGTCAAAAAGGCTGTGGAGCTGATGCTGCAGGCGGAGCGCCCTGTCATCTACAGTGGTGGTGGTGTGGTTCTGGGGGATGCCAGTGATCTGCTTACCAGTCTGGTGCGCGAGAGCGGCTTTCCGATTACCAGCACTTTGATGGGACTGGGCGCTTTTCCCGGTACGGATAAACAGTTCCTGGGCATGCTGGGTATGCATGGCACCTATGAGGCCAATATGGCGATGCACGAGGCTGACGTGCTGGTGGCCGTGGGTGCCCGCTTCGATGATCGGGTGACCGGTAAAATCGCCCATTTCTGCCCCAATGCCAAGATCATCCACATCGATATCGATCCGGCCTCCATCTCCAAGAATGTGCGGGTGGATATTCCCATCGTCGGTGGGGTCAAGCCGGTGCTGAAGGAGATGCTTGGTGTGGTGCGGGAGCGTAAGGATCAGATCAACCAAAAGGCGCTGACCCGCTGGTGGGATCAGATTGCGCAATGGCGCGGCATCCAGTGCATGAACTACGCCCATTCCGATGAAGTGATCAAACCTCAGTTCGCGGTTGAGACCCTGCATCGGGTAACCCGGGGTGATCTCTATCTGAGTTCTGACGTGGGCCAGCATCAGATGTTTGCCGCCCAGTTCTATCCCTTTGAAAAACCCCGACGCTGGATCAATTCCGGTGGTTTGGGCACCATGGGCTTTGGCCTGCCAGCTGCCATGGGTGTGAAGCTGGCGTTTCCGGATAAGGATGTGGCAGTGGTTACCGGCGAAGCCAGTATTCAGATGTGCATCCAGGAGCTGGCCACCTGTACCCAGCATGGTTTGCCGCTGAAGATCATTCTGCTTAACAACGGCTACATGGGCATGGTGCGCCAGTGGCAGGAGCTCTTTTACGAGGGCCGTTACGCCCACTCCTATGTGGATTCGCTACCTGATTTCGTCAGGTTGGCAGAGAGTTACGGCCATGTCGGCATGAAGGTGAGTAAGCCGGGTGAACTGGAGGCAGCCTACCAGGAGGCCTTCGCCATGAAGGATCGGCTGGTGTTTATGGATATCATTGTGGATCCCAGTGAAAATGTGTATCCCATGATTGAGGCGGGCAAGGGTCACCACGAAATGCATCTCTCGCCCCACCTGACTGCGGAACGGGAGCTGGCCTGATGAGACATGTGATATCCGTATTGATGGAAAACGAATCCGGTGCCCTGTCCCGGGTGGCCGGACTGTTCTCGGCACGCGGTTACAATATCGAATCGCTGACCGTGGCCCCTACCCAGGATGCGACGCTCTCCCGCATGACCCTGGTCACCTGTGGTAGCGAAGCGGTGATCGAGCAAATCACCAAGCAGCTGAACAAGCTGGTGGATGTGGTTAAGCTGACCGATCTTTCCGGTGGTCGCCACATTGAGCGTGAGCTGATGATGATCAAGGTGATGGCCGATGGGGAGTACCGTGAGGAACTGAAGCGCCTCGCTGATATCTTTCGAGCCAATATCATCGATGTGACCGATACCAGTTATATCATCGAGATGACCGGCAATTCCGACAAGCTGGATGCCTTCGTCAACGCTGTACAGGAAGACAAGGTGGTCGAGGTGGTGCGGACCGGCCCTTCCGGTATCGCCCGTGGTGAGAAGGGGCTGTCGCTTTAAGTTTTATCCTCGAAGACCAGGGTGCTCCGTTTTTCCTGCGCCCTGTACTTCGTGGTGAGTTTTTTCTTTTCTAAGGAACATTAGTTATGGCAATCAATCTCTATTACGACAAAGACTGTGACCTCAGCCTCATCAAGGGCAAGAAGGTGACCATTATCGGCTACGGTTCACAGGGCCATGCCCATGCCAACAACCTCAAGGACTCCGGCGTGGATGTGACCGTCGCCCTGCGCCCGGGTTCTGCCTCTGCAGCCAAGGCGGAGGCCTCCGGTCTGCCGGTCAAGGATGTCATTGAAGCAGTGAAGGGCGCTGATCTGGTGATGGTGCTGACCCCCGATGAGTTTCAGTCCCAGCTCTATCGTGATCAGCTGTTGCCCAACCTTAAGCAGGGCGCTGCTCTCGCCTTCGCCCACGGCTTTGCCATTCACTACAACCAGATCGTGCCGCGCGAGGATCTGGATGTCATCATGATCGCTCCCAAGGCCCCGGGTCACACCGTGCGCAATGAGTTTGTCAACGGTGGCGGTATCCCTGACCTGATCGCTGTCTATCAGGATGCCAGCGGCCAGGCCAAAGATCTGGCACTCTCCTATGCCTCTGCCATTGGTGGTGGTCGTACCGGTATCATCGAAACCACCTTCAAGGACGAAACCGAGACCGATCTCTTCGGTGAACAGGCTGTGCTGTGCGGTGGTGCTGTCGAGCTGGTCAAGGCGGGCTTCGAGACCCTGACCGAGGCCGGTTATGCCCCGGAAATGGCCTATTTCGAATGTCTGCATGAGCTGAAGCTCATCGTCGATCTCATGTATGAGGGCGGCATTGCCAATATGAATTATTCTATTTCCAACAATGCTGAATACGGCGAGTATGTGACAGGGCCCCGGGTGATCAACGAGGAGTCCCGCTGGGCCATGAAGGAGGCTTTGAAGGATATCCAGAGTGGTGAATATGCCAAGCAGTTTGTGGCCGAAGGCCAGTTGGGCTATCCCTCAATGACCGCCTACCGTCGTCTGAATGCGGCTCATCCCATTGAACAAACGGGTGAAAAGCTGCGCGCCATGATGCCCTGGATCAAGAAGATTATCGATAAATCCAAGAACTGATGGTGTTGGACCCAGTGGCCACCGGGTCACTGGGTCCGAAAAACCTCGGCAGTGCTCCAGCGGTGAATCCATCACCGCCATGAGAGGATTTCATTAAGGATACCTTGCATTGCTGATGTCATACTCAGTAGAGTTTCAGGTGCTTGATCGGTTGGCAAGAGGACAACAATGGCCAGTGTGAAGACGCGCAACCCTAAGGAAGAGTTCAAACAGCTGTTGCGCCGAAAGGAGCTGCTGGAAAAGGTCTTGCGGGCGGCTGATCGGGTTGAACAGCTGCATTCCGGACTGCACGCAGCTCAGCAGATGGGCGCGGACAGTGGTCAGATCGATCAGGCTACCTTGCGGTTTTACGAAGGGCTGTCTGACGCCGTTAAATCCATGCCGACGCCTAAGGTGCAGGGTATCCTCAAACAACTAGAGGATGCCATGGCGGCCAAGATCCATGTGGTCATGGCTTATGCCGATCAGGATATCGGTCAGGAAGACCTGGATGACTCTTTTGAAGAGAGCGCGCTAGAGCTCATCAGTTATTTCAGTCGAACCACCAAGACGGCCGTGGCGCTGCGTCTGATGCTGGAGAATCGGGGTGTGGCAACCCAGGCGATGGAGATGCCGGTCGATGCCGAAAAGCTGCGAGTCAAGGTGGCCCAGGTTTCGGAACAGGAGACCCAGGCTCGGCAACGGGTTGAGACCGATATCGTCAGGGTACGGGATGACGCCATCGATCTGCTCAAGACGCCTAATCTTCCTGACAATATCCAGGCTATGCTGATGGATACTGTCAGTCAGATGGAAGAGAATCTCGTGCATATCCATGCCGGGGAACCCATCGACAGCCTGCCCCATGCGGTTGAGGTGATCGATGCCGAGGAGGTGCCAGAGGTTGAGGCCATTCCCGAGGTGTTGCCGGTGATTGAGGTGGATGAGGAGGTGAGCATCGAAGAGATCGATGTGGTGATTGAAGCGCCGCTTCCCTCAGATGAAAAAACGGGCTTTGGTCGAAAGCTGGGTAACTGGCTCAACTCTCCTCTGGATGAGGGTTGGGATAAGGCCGGGAAGAAAAAGTGAGCATGATTGGGATGGCACATGTCTGAACCTGAAACCCTGTCAGAGCCTCGTCGTCCCCGACGCGGTATCTATCTTCTGCCCAACCTGTTTACCACAGCCGCCTTGTTTGGAGGTTTTTTTGCCATTCTGGCCGCGATTAATGGTCGCCTGGAACAGGCGGTCATTGCCATTTTCGTGGCCATGGTTCTGGATGGCATGGATGGTCGGGTGGCACGGCTGACCAACACCCAATCCGCTTTTGGGGCGGAATATGACAGTCTGTCAGATATGGTGGCCTTTGGTCTGGCGCCTTCGCTGGTGATCTATTTGTGGGGGTTGCAGCCCCTGGGTAAGGTTGGCTGGCTGGCGGCCTTTGTCTACACCGCTGGAGCGGCTTTACGGCTGGCGCGGTTTAATACCCAGATTGCCAGTGCGGACAAACGCTGGTTTCAGGGGCTCCCCAGTCCCGCTGCTGCTGCAGTGGTTGCCGGATTTGTCTGGGTGGCCATTGGTCAACAGCAGTTTTCTGCTGAAACCCTGGCCTGGCCTGCTGCTGTGTTGACCTTGTCGGCCGGTCTGCTGATGGTCAGCAATGCCCGCTATAACAGTTTTAAAGAATTTGACCCCAGAAATCGTGTGCCCTTTGTCACCCTGGTGGTCATTATGCTGGGGTTTGGTGTCTTTGTATTGCATCCGCCCATCGTGCTGTTTTTGAGTTTTTTGGTCTACGTTATCTCCGGCCCCTTGTTGACCCTTTGGCAACTGCGGGGGAAACGAGTCGCTCGTCGCACCCCTGGCGCTTAGTTCGCGCTACCCTGCCGGGCTCTCAATGGGCCGGCAACATCGGAGAGATTCTTGGAAGTCATTACTGAAATATCGGACAGAGACTGGGTTGACTGGGCTTTGAATGACTTGGCGGCAGGGCGTATGCAGGCCCTGAGCGAGGCCCTGTCCGATATGCATCCCGCTGAGGTGGCTGATCTGCTGGAGGCCATGCCACGGGAGCAGCGTAGTGCTCTTTGGTCGGCAGTGCCGAAAGAGCAGGCCGCAGAGGTATTGACCTATCTGCATGATGAGGTTCGTGTCGGCATCATCACGGAGATGGATGATGCGGATTTGGCCGCTGCTGCCGGGCGCATGGATGCCGAGGATCTGGCCTTCATCATTGAGGATCTGCCGCAGGATCCGAAAACGACCATCCTCCAGTCTCTGGATCAGGATCAACGGGACCAACTCTGGACAGTTCTGGCCTATGAAGAGGACAGTGCCGGACGTTTGATGAGCACTGAGGCGGCCTGTGTGCGACCCGATGTCACCCTGGCCGTTGTGCTGCGTTGGTTGCGACGCCAGGAGGCATTGCCCCCTCATACCGACGCCCTCATGGTCATCGACCCCGATGGCCGTTTTCTTGGCAAACTCTCCCTGTCAACCCTCCTGACCAATGATCCCAAGCGGCAGGTATCTGAGGTGATGGCTGAGGATTGTGACAAGGTCCCGGTGGATACCCCGGCCCGTGAGGTGGCGGCCCTGTTTGATCGCCGCGACCTCATATCGGTAGCTGTGGTGGGGGATGAACAGCAACTCCTGGGCCGTATTACCATCGATGACGTGGTGGATATCATCCGTGAAGAGGCGGACCGCGTTCTGATGAACCGGGCTGGTTTGGATGAGGATGAGGATCTCTTCGCCCCTGTCATGCCCAGTGCCCAACGGCGGGCACTCTGGTTGGGTCTGAATCTCATCACCGTGTTTGCCGCCTCCTGGGTGATTGGCCGGTTTCAGGTGGCCCTGGATCAAATCGTCGCCCTGGCGGTGCTGATGCCCGTGGTGGCCAGCATGGGGGGGATCGCGGGCAGTCAGACCCTGACCCTGACCATCCGGGGACTGGCTTTGGGGCAGGTGGCCCGCAGTAATATCCAGTGGCTGTTACGCAAGGAGCTGGCCATTGGCGCCCTCAATGGGCTGGCCTGGGCCCTGGTGGTGGCCTTGGTGGCCTATCTCTGGTTTGGCAGTCCCGGTATCGCCTGGGTCATGGCCCTGGCGATGCTGATCAACCTGCTGGCGGCAGCGCTGGCAGGCATTCTGGTGCCCATTACCCTACATCGTCTCAAGATTGACCCGGCACTGTCTGGCACCGTGGTGCTGACTACCGTAACAGATATCCTGGGTTTTCTGAGCTTTCTCGGTCTGGCCTCACTCCTCTTGCTTTAGGGTCCCGGCCCAATTCGCAATAGGTCGTGGGCTGTGGCAG
>JBNKLG010000078.1:0-13655 GCA_050292235.1 Sedimenticolaceae bacterium
CACGGTAGCCGGGGTCAACGATGCGCCCACCATCTCCAACCTGAATGGCGACAGTGTCTCCTTCTCCATTGGCGGTTCGGCCGTGGTACTGAACTCGGGAACAGCGGCAGGTCTGACGGACGTAGACTCTGCAGACTTCAGTGGCGGCAATGTGACCGTCTCCATCACCGCCAACGGCCAGGCGGGTGAGGATATCCTCTCGGTGGGCGATATCGGCGCCATTTCGACCTCTGGTACCAACATCAACCACAGTGATGGTTTCACCATCGGTACGGTTTCGGGCGGCAGCGGCGGTGCCGACCTGGTGATCAGTCTCAATGCCAATGCCACCCCGGCTCGGGTGGCCGATCTGCTGAACGCCTTGCAGTATGTCGATTCTGACAGTGGAACCGTCAATACCGCAGCACGCACCATCACCATCACGGTGAATGACGGCGACGGCGGCACCTCGACCAACCAGGATGTCACTGTCACGCTGGTACGCGCGCCCATCATCGACTTGGATGGTGATGACAGCACCGGTGCGGGTAGCGGCGGCTATTCGGGCTCCTTCACAGAAGATGGCGGCGCGGTGGCTCTGGCTGACAGTGACAGCAGCATCTCGGATGACGGTACTTTTAAATCTTTAACCGTAACGCTCACCAACCGGCCCGACGGCGTAGCGGAAAGCCTCTCATCCACCTACGGCTCGGGCTCGCAAACGGTCAATAGCGAGGCGGTCACCATCTCCGCCTATAACAGTTCGACCGGCGTTCTGACCATCACCGTGGATGACGGCTCCGCCAGTGCTGTCACCATGAAAATGATCATGGACAGCATCCGTTACGACAACAGCAGTGACGCCCCCGATACGATGGATCGTACCATCACCTTCTCCGCCACGGACAATGATGACAACGCGGGTTCAGCGGTCAACTCGGTGATTTCCGTCAGCGCTACAAACGACAACCCGACCATTTCGAGCTTGCCCAGCGATATCACGGTAACTGAAGACACCGTATCGAACGTGGATCTGTCCGCCGCAACCCTGGCGGACGCAGATTCTACCGGCAGCGGTTTCACCCTAACCATCACGGCGGGCACGGGCACCCTGACGGCCAGCACCGGCGGCGGTGTCACGGTGAGCAACTCCGGTACCTCCGCCCTGACCCTAACCGGCACGGCAGCGAACATTGATACCTTCCTCAATACCACCTCCAACATCCAGTACACGGGCGTGGCCAATGCCGAAGGCAATGACGCCGATACCCTGACCCTCACCGCCAACGACCAGGATGGCAGCGGCGATTTGAATCTGGGCACGGTCAATGTGGACATCACGAACATTGATGATGAACCGACGCTGACAGCGACAGGTTCGAGCCCAAGCTTCATAGAAGGTGGCTCTGCGGTTGGTCTTTTCGCCTCCACCGCCATTGGCACGGTGGAATCGGGACAGAATATCGCCTCCATGGCATTGACGGTGACCAACATCGCTGACGGTACGAATGAGTTCCTGATGATCGATGGTACCAGTGTGGCACTGACCAACGGAAACTCAGGCGTCACTGCCTCCAACAGTTTTGGCTATGCGGTTTCGGTTGCCGGTTCAACAGCGACGGTAACCCTCACCAAAACCGATACCACGGCCAACTACCAGACCCTGGTCAATGGACTGCAATATGCCAACAGCCAGTCCAATGTCAATTCAAGCAACCGGGTGGTCACCATCACTGAACTGGTAGATTCGGGGTCCAGTTCGGGATCCAACGACAACACAGCGGCTTTGTCGGTGTCATCGACAGTGTCGATGACTAACGTGAACGACGAACCGACCCTGACAGCGACCGGTTCGGACCCGACTTTCACTGAAGGCAGCTCGGCAGCATCGCTGTTCTCATCCACCGCCATCAGCACAGTGGAATCGGGCCAGAACATCAGCCAGTTGATTTTCACTGTCACCAACATCAATGACGGAGCTTCAGAAACCATCAGCATCGACGGCACCAGCGTCGCGCTAACCAACGGTAACTCGGGCACCTCTTCGTCCAACAGCTTCGGGTATGCGGTTGCCATATCAGGCACCACAGCAACGGTAACCATCAGCAAGACGGATACCGCCGTCAACTACCAAACACTGGTGAATAACCTGGCCTATGCCAACGCCAGCGACACGCCCAACACCTCGAACCGGGTGGTCACCATCACCTCCGTGAAAGACAGCGGTGGCACGGCAAACTCGGGCGATGATACCAATACCACCTTGTCGGTTTCCTCCACGATCACGATAACGGCGGTCAATGACGAACCGACGCTAACCGCAACAGGTGCCGATCCGGACTTCATTCTGAACGGCTCGGCAGTGACCCTGTTTTCGTCAGCTTCTGTTTCGACTGTCGAATCAGGGCAAAACATCACCCAGATGGTATTCACGGTCACCCATATCTCCGGCACAGGAACGACCGAGTCCGTTACGGTGGATGGCACTGATGTCGCCCTATCCGATGGCAATTCAGGTACGACAAGCAGCCACTCATTCGGCTATAGCGTCAGCCTGTCGGGTGGTACGGCAACCGTCACCATCAGCAAAACCGACACGGTCGCCAATTATCAGGCACTGGTGAATGGCCTGGCCTACAGCACCAGCCTCTCTTCCACAGATGGCAACGACAGGGTTGCAACGATCACTTCGCTCACGGACAGCGGTTCGAACACTGGAGCCAATGACAATATCAACACAACCCTGTCTGTTTCTTCGACGGTGACCTTGTCTGAACGGGCCGAAGAAGATCAAGGCGGCCAGAACGATTTGATCCGATCGAGACGACATATTCGTGAGGAGATGTCCGGGCATGCCATTCAGGAACCCGGAAGGCCTTTAGGTAACCATTCAGTTCCTGGGGATCCTGCCGACGACAACACGACTGCCCGGGTGTTGGCAATGGGCGGCAATCTAACCAACCCGACCCTATTGGCCGATCCCTCAATGGGCATCAATTTGATGAGCATGGTGCGCAGTGCACTTTTTGACAAAGGCACCTGGATGAATCGATTCTATGGCGCAAAGGCCCACTTCGGCGGGGATAGCGCACTGGACAACCGCCAGGACAGGGACAGATGCATGGAATTTTCGAGCCTCAGTTGTTTTGGCCCCGGCAACGATCCGGGCCAGCACGAAAGGGGCCTGGAAGAGCCCGCCGATGAGGGACAACCGGGACGGCATCCCGGGCAACCAGATCAGAACGAGTCCAGAGGTAAAGGGGATGCCAGCAATAGCCCCGAGCCACAACAGGCCGGGGAACCTTTGACACCACCCGACATGCAGCAGAAGAGGGTGCAGAGTATCCAGGGCAAACCCGCCTTTACCCGACAACTGGCTGAGGCGGCCTTACAACAAGAAGACGCCCGATGGGGCGCTTTGGCCAGGGCATTGACCCTGCATAATGACCGGGCGGCATAACGGCAAAACCGAACAGCAACTTCAACACGACAGGGAAACCAACAGTAATGACCAACTATTTTGCTGGCGTTGCCAGTGCATGTGCGGGGCTCATCTTAGGGGGATGTTCCAGTATCCATCCACAGCCTTTCTCCAACCAGGAAATTGCCCATAAGGTCGCCGAAGACCTTAAGGTTCTTTATGCGGGACAGGAAAAACTCACCGGCCCGATCAGCCTCTACGATGCCATGGCGCGGGCGGTGAAATACAACCTCGATCACCGCCTGAAGCTGATGGAATCGACCCTCGGCAAACATCGTCTGACCTCGGCAAAGATGAATCTGCTGCCCAAACTGACCTACGATGCAGGCTGGTCAAACCGCGACAAATACTCGGGTGCCAGCAGTCGCTCGCTGATCACCGGGGATGAATCACTCTCCCTTTCCACCTCCCAGGACCTGAACATCCGCACCTCGGAACTGGATCTCTCCTGGAACATCCTGGATTTCGGGGTCTCCTATGTCCGCGCCCAACAGGCAGCAGATCAGTCGCTGATTCTGGAAGAGCACCGGCGCAAAGTGGTACACAACATCATCCAGGACGTGCGTCAAGCCTATTGGAAAGCGGTCACGGCAGAACGTCTGCTCAAACGTATCACACCGCTCACCCGCCGGATCGAGGTCGCCCTCTCCCGCGCCCGCACCATGGGCGACAAACGCCTGACCAACCCAAGCGAAAGCCTCGCCTACCGGCGCGATCTGTTGCAGTTGCTGCGCCAGATGGAGAACCTGCGCCGCGATCTGGTCACAGCGAAGACCGAGCTGGCCGCCTTGATGAATCTGCCCGTCGGCACCCGCTTCACCCTGAATCCCGGCAAGGATTTCAGACGCCTGCCAAAGATCCGTCCCAAGCTGAAACAGATGGAGATCTACGCGCTCAACCACCGTCCCGAGATGCGTGAGGAGTTCTACCAGGATCGCATCAGCCACAAAGAGATCGTACAGCAGATCCTGCGAACCCTGCCGGGTATCAAACTTCACGGCGGCTGGAACTACGACAGCAACTCCTTCAACTACACCAACCACTGGTGGGATTGGGGGGCCACCCTTACCGGTAACCTGTTCGATGTCTTCACCGCCCAGACCCGAATCGATACCGCCAAGGCCCAGGTCGAGGTGGTTCGTACCCGACGCATGGCGCTGAGCATGGCCGTATTGAGTCAGGTACGCATCTCCTGGATCCGCTATCGACAGGCCCAGCGTGAATACCGTTTAGCCTCTGAACTACACCGCGTCGTCAGAGGTTTACTCAAACAATCTCGCGCCGAAGGTGCCACCCAGGCAGCCGGAGAGCTTGCCATCATCAAGCACGAGGCCGATGCCCTGGTTGCTGAGTTGATTAGGGATACCGCCTATTCCGATCTGCGTGCGGCCATGGGCCGGATCTATGTCTCCCTAGGATCTGATCCCTTACCAGAAACCATCTCGGATCATGATCTCAAGACCCTGTCGAACGCCCTACGTGATCGTTTCAGCCGCTGGATGCTTGAACCCATGCCCATGGACAGCCCGATAGCCCAGAAACCGGTTTCACCAAAGGGATCAAAAGCAACCCTCTGAGCGCAGCAGTCAATAAAAACATTGGTGAGCATGACAACCAGACAATTGCTGGGATTCGTGACTGCCTTATGGGCAATCTCAGCTGTGGCTGAGGAGGCAACCGGACCGTTGGAGAGCCGGGTGTTGTTGGTGCCGGAACAAGAGGCCATTCTCTCAGCACAACTTTCGGAACGCATCACCAGAATGCCTTTCCGGGAAGGCACCCGGTTTGCCAGAGGCGAGGTGCTGGTCGCTTTTGACTGCCGCCTGCTCAAGGCCCATCTGAAAGAGGCCCAGGCCCTGTTGCGCGGTGCCGAAAAGACATTCAGCAACAAAAAGGAGTTGGCGGCCCTGCAATCCACCGGTGAATTGGAGGTGGCCCTGGCGGAGGTCGAACGTGACAAAGCCCAGGCCCAGGCCGCGATCGCGGAAATCCAGGTGGCCCACTGCGCGCTCAGCGCCCCCTTCGATGGTCGGGTAGTGGAAAGGCACGCCAAGCTGTACGAAAGCGTGGCGGCAGGCAAAGAGCTGCTGAGCATCCTCGACGACTCACGCCTGAGGCTGGAACTGGTGGTGCCCTCCCAGTGGCTGGGCTGGCTGCACAAAGGCGCGATATTTACCCTGAAAGTCGATGAAACCGGCACTCAGCATCAGGGCCAGGTAACCGCCATCGGCGCCCGGGTTGATGCGGTCAGCCAATCCGTCAAGGTCTATGGCGAGCTCCGTGGTGAGACAGCGGGACTGGTCGCCGGGATGAGTGGCACCGCCCTGTTCCAGGCTGACGGGGCCCGTCCGTGACCCTGGAAGATCCGGCCCAGGAAAGACTGTTTGCCCTGCTGCAACTCGAAAAAGAGGCCCGGGAAGCCGAAAACAAAACCGCCCTGTACTATCTGGGTGTCAATCGCACCCGGGTTCTTCTACCCTATCGCCAGGCGCTGCTGCTGGAACCAGGCGGGAGCCACCTGAAGGTTGCTGCCGCCTCCGATGTCAGCGCCCCCGACAAGGATGCCCCCTTTATCCGCTGGATAGAAAAACTGGCCGACCGCCTATGGCAAGAAAATGGTTTTGACCAAATCCATGCTCTGGTTCCAGCGGATTTGACCAGCGACGAAGAGCGGGAAAGCTGGCGCGAATGGGGCTCCGAACAGAGCCTTTGGCTACCTCTGCGGGATCGGGAACAGCGCCTGCGGGCCATTTTGCTCCTGTCCCGGGATGCGCCCTGGGAAGAGAGCGACAGGGTGCTGGCCGAACGGCTCAGAGAGACCTATGCCCATGCCCTGGCCGCCATCGAACCCCGTCCCCGCCGATTGACGCCCCCCCTGAAACGCGGCCTTTCCTGGTTGCTACCGCTGTTGCTGATCGGCGTCCTGACCATCCCGGTGCACCAATCGGTGCTGGTTCCCGCAGAGATCACCCCGCGGGATCCGGTGATCGTCGCCGCCCCACTGGATGGGGTGATCGCCGATTTCAAGATCATGCCGAACGCCCAGGTAGAGAAGGATCAGGCACTCTTCTCCTTCGAGGACACGGTGCTGCGCAATACCCTTGGCGTCGCCCGCGAGGAGCTGGCCGTCGCGGAAGCGGAACTGCACAATGCGACCCAGGGAAGTTTTGCCGATACCCAACAGCGGGCACGCATTGCCCTGCTGCGCTCGGAACGGGATGTTCATCGGGTCAAACGCGACTATGCGGCAGAACAGCTGGGGCGCATCCATGTCCGGGCTGAACGCGCCGGGATCGCCGTATTCCGCGATCCCAATGACTGGATCGGCAAACCGGTGAAAACCGGTGAGAAGATCTTGCAAATCGCCGATCCGAACCGGTTGGAACTGCGCATGGAACTGCCGGTGGCCGATGCCATTGTGCTCGAACCGGGTACAGAGGTGCGTCTGTTTTTGAACGTCGATCCCCTGCGCCCCGTGGCTGCCCGGCTGCACTCGGTCAGCTATGAGGCGGAGCTCTCCCCGGACGATGTTCTGAGCTATCGCGCCATCGCCTATTTCGAGGCGAACCCCCCACCCCGCCTCGGTCTGCGCGGTACCGCCAAGATTCAGGGTGGCCGCGTCCCGCTAGGCTACTACCTGTTCCGTCGTCCCCTCTCGGCCCTGCGCCAGGCCGTGGGTTTCTAATGGAAAGCACCGCCCTGCCGCCACTGCGCGATGACCTGGCCCTTCACCCCGGACCCACCGCCCACGACGGAGGCCCCACCTGGACCATTCACGACCCCCTGCGCAACCGCTTCATTCGCATCGGCGAACGGGTGTTCCAGCTGCTCTCTGCCTGGCACCTGGGGGAAGCCAAGGCCCTGATGGCCCAGGTCGAGAAACACTGGGGAAGGCGACCGGATGGCGACGAGATTGCTTGGCTGTCTGAATTCCTCGCCAAAAACGCGCTGCTGCGGGCCGAAGCCCCCCGGGAGATAGCGCGTCTTTCCCAACAGGCAAAGGCGGCCCGGCTCTCCTGGTGGCAATGGCTGATCCACAACTACCTCTTCTTCCGCATTCCTCTGGTGCGACCGGACGCCATGCTCCACAAGATGGTACGCTGGACTGCCCCTCTGTACAGTAGCGGCTTTCTCTGGCTCACCATTGCCCTGGGGGCCATTGGCTTGTTGCTGACCATCCGTCAATGGGATCTCTTCGTCCATACCTTTATGGGCTTCTACTCCTGGCAGGGGCTCATCTGGTACGGCATCGCCCTCGGTGGCGCCAAGCTGGCCCATGAGCTGGGACATGCCATCACCGCCAAGCGCCTGGGCTGCCGGGTACCGACCATGGGGCTGGCCTTCCTGGTACTCTGGCCAGTGCTTTATACCGACACCGGCGATGCCTGGAAACTGGTGGAACGGCGCCAGCGTCTCGCCATCGGCATGGCGGGCATGGCCACCGAACTCATGCTGGCCTGTTTCGCCACCTTCCTCTGGTCGTTCCTGCCCGACGGCCCGGCACGTAACGCCGCCTTTCTGACTGCCACGGTCACCTGGACCCTGACCCTGGCCATCAACCTCAACCCGATGATGCGCTTTGACGGCTACTACCTGCTGTCGGATACCTGGGGTATCGAAAACCTGCAAAGCCGCGCCTTCGCTCTTGCCCGCTGGCGCCTGCGCGAGGCCCTGTTCGGCCTCGGGGAGAGCCCGCCGGAACAGTTCGCACCCGGTTTGCGCCGACGCCTGTTGATCTACGCCTTCGCCACCTGGATCTATCGTTTCTTCCTCTTCCTCGGCATCGCCTTACTGGTCTACGCCCTGTTCTTCAAGGCCCTGGGGCTGTTGCTGTTTGCCGTCGAGATTGTCTGGTTTATCGCCCGCCCCATCCAGATGGAGGTCCGGGCGTGGTGGCAACGACGGGAAAAGCTACGACTGAACAGACAGAGCCTCACCAGCCTGTTGCTGCTGGCGGGATTAATGGGCAGCCTCTTTTATCCCTGGCAGGGCAGCATCCGCCTCTCTGCCGTGATGCGGGCTGGGGCCCATGCCTACCTCTTCGCGCCAATCCCGGCCCGGATAGCTGCCTCATCCCTGCAATCCGGTTCCCGGGTCACTGCAGGCGAGACACTGCTGACCCTCGCTGCCCCGGATTTGGAGAGCGACATGGCACTGGCCCGTCTGCGCATCGACATCGCCGAGAAACTGGTGGCGCGGGAAGCGGCTGGCGAGGGTGCCCGCCAGGAAATCGCTGTGCTGCGCCAGCGCCTGCTGACCGAGCGCACCCGGCTTGAGGGTCTGCAAAAACGCAAGGCACAGCTGGTGGTCCGCGCCCCTTTCTCCGGCAGGGTCCTGGACGTGGCAAAGGCCCTGCATCCAGGCCGCTGGATCAACGAAAGCCTGCCTCTCGGACTGGTCGTCGCAGATGACAGCACCAGGATCAGGGCCTATGTGACCGAGCCGGATCTGACCCGGATCACCCTGGGGCAAACCGCCCGTTTTATCCCGGATGATCCTGCCCTGCCCGTCATGGATGCCAAGGTGGCCACCATCGCCCGAGTCAATGCCCGCAAACTGGAGGAGCCCTATCTGGCCTCGGTTCTGGGGGGTAGCCTGCCGGTGCGTCTCTCAGCCCAGGGCGAGCTGATCCCGACCCTGGGCATCTATCAGGTTGAGCTGGACACCGCCGAACAGGCCCCGGCGCAGGTGATGCGTGGCATTGTCCTCCTTGAGGGAGAGCACCGGGCTATCGCCAGCCGATTGTGGCAACATGCCGCTGCGGTATTGATCCGGGAGAGCGGGTTTTAGCCCGCCTACGCCCTTATTGAAAACTTGAGGTGATCTTTTTAAATCGGGGAAAGGCGTCTTTCTGATCCTCCACGGCATAATGAAAGACCAGGGCTGCCGTTTTACCGTGTTTTTTCATGCTGTAGATCTCATTGACATGAGGCATGCCAAACAGACTGAACATCAGTTTGATCCCCTCATATTCCTCTCCACCGATCTTTCGACGACAGGGTTCTGTAGGCTTTTCAGGAAACCGGGCACGGAACGTCGCAAACTGCTGGCGCAAACTTTCCAGCAGATCCTTCCGAACCTTATCCGGGGAATGGCTATCGGGATAAATCTGTAACATGAACAGGGTAGAGTCATCTGCCTCGATGCTGAGGTGGGTAATGCCAAAAATGGACTCCTGCTCTATTTTCATCCCATCGGGATACTGGAAGGAAAAGCCCGATGCCTGAAACTGCTCCGCAAAGAGTGGAGTGGAAAACAATGTCACCAAAAGAATAATGACCAACTTGAAGTTCATGAGGGTTCCTTAATCAGGCTTTTTGCCGTTATCCAACGGAGACATGATCCAACTAACCCATCAACGGCATAGGATTGAAATAGTGAATGCCATATCGGGTTTCAGCGATACGATGGATCAGCAGGTTGAAATCATCCTCGCCTTCGACCAGATTCAGATTGCTGGTATTGACGATCAGCAGAGGCGAATCGTTGTAGTGATGGAAATAGTTGGTATAGGCATCACTGAGGCGCGTGAGATAGTCAGCCTCAATCCTGCTTTCCCCATCCCGGTCACGCTTATTGATACGCTCAAGCAGTAATTCCACGGGTGCTTGCAGGTAGATCACCAGGTCCGGCACCGGGGTTTCCAAGGTGAGGTTATCATAGACCTGTTGATAGAGATCCAGTTCATCCTGATCCAGATTCAGCCGGGCAAAGATGGGATCTTTTTGCGGCATGAAATCGGCAACCAAACGTGGCCGAAAAAGATCGCCCTGCTTCAGGGCCGCAAATTGGCGATGGCGCTGAAACAGGAAAAAGAGTTGGGTCGGCAAGGCCATCGCTTTGCCTTCTGTATAGAAGCGTTCCAAAAAGGGGTTCTCATCCGGCGCTTCCAGCAGGGTGTCGCCACCCAAATAGTCCGCCAGGCGCTTGGCAAACGTGGTTTTGCCTACCCCAATCGGCCCCTCGACCACGATATGGCCGAGATGCGCCAAAGGATCAGTCGTCATCAATGGTTTCTAACCAAAAGGTATCGCAGTCCTCAAGCAGTTTTTCCACCGCCCCCAGACCAGGCACCACCAGGTCAGGGGCAATCTCCAACAGCGGTTTCAGTACAAAAGGCCGTTTGGCCATGCCGGGATGGGGAATGGTCAAGCGTGGGGTTTCCACAAACTCTTCACCATAGAGCAGGATGTCCAGATCTAAGGTACGCGGCCCCCAACGCTCCCCTTCGCGCTGACGCCCATGGGCATTCTCGATGGCTTCCAGCTGATCCATCAAGGCGTCAGGGGTCAAATCCAGGCTCAGTTCAACCACGGCATTGACATAGTCTGGCTGGGTTTGAGGCCCCATGGGGGGATTGCGGTAAAAGCTGGAAACCCTGATCACCTCCATACCCGGCGCTGCTCGCAAACTGTCTACGGCAGAGCGCAATTGCGTCACCGGTTTTTCCAGATTACTGCCTAATCCGATATAAGCTGTGCAAGTCATGTGTCCACCTTGGTTGTATCATTGGTCCGAGGCCGGCGATGTCGCCGATGCTTTTGTCCTCTGCCTCGTTCGATGGTCTGCTGCAACGTCCTCTGTTGTTCTTCATTGGCCGTCTGGTACTGAGTCCACCAATCGGCCAATGGCTGTTCTGTTTCACCCGATTGCGCCCGAAGCAGCAGAAAATCATAGGCCGCCCGAAAACGCGGATGGGTCAGCAATCGCAACGGTTTTTTGCCTGAACGGTGGACAAAACGCGGCTGCAACTGCCAAATCTCGGACATCATCTGAGTATGGCGACGGGGTACGGAAATTCGCCGCTGCATGCGCCCAATCATTTCAGCACCGGCTAATTGTAGCGCTGGAATCTCCTGCATGCCCTGCTCTCTTTGCAACTGCTCCGCCATTTGGCGAACCGGCTCCCAAAGGAGCACGGCAAAAAGAAAGGCGGGGTTTACTGGCTTGTCTTCGAGAATTCGGGCATCGGTGTTGGCCAGCCCATGGCTGACAAAGGTCAACGGAAACTGGTGTTCCTCTTTCGCCAGACAGGCCTCGGTCTCGGGAAACAGCACTTCAAACAGATGATGGTGACGAAGTTTTTCGAAGGTTTCCAGAGCCTGACCACCATGGAAGAGCTTCAGGCATTCGTCGAACAATCGGGCCGAAGGTACCACCATCAGGAGTTCAGCCATGGTGGGCAACAACCGATCAGCTAAGGGGTCGATATTGAAACCCAGCTTGGCGGCAAAGCGCACAGCCCGCAGCATCCGCACCGGATCTTCTCGGAAGCGCACCTCGGCATTCCCCAGTAACCGTAATGTGCCGGATTGCAGATCTGCCATGCCACTGGTGTAGTCCACCACGGAAAAATCGGCGATGTTGTAATAGAGGGCATTGACGGTGAAATCCCGCCGTAACGCATCCTCTTCGATGGTGCCGTAAACGTTATCGCTGAGAATCATGCCATCTCGGGTTTCTCGCCTTACCTCCTCGTCCGGGTCATCCAGATAATGGGCGCGAAAGGTGGCGACCTCGACGATCTCTCGCCCCACGCGTACATGGGCCAGACGAAACCGGCGGCCAATCAGACGGCAGCGTTTCCCGAAAACCTCTCGAACCTGCTCGGGATGGGCATCGGTGGCAACGTCAAAATCTTTGGGCTCCCGACCCAGCAACAAATCGCGCACGCCGCCCCCCACCAGGTAAGCGCCATAACCTGACTTATGCAAATGGCGCAATACCCGTAGGGCGCCCTGACTGATGTTGGCGCGGGAAAGAATGTGCTGCTTACGCGGAATGATGCGAGGTTGGTGCGGCTCTCGACTATCTGTCCCGCTGTGATGGCTCTGGCTACTGGCCACGATAAAACGGAATCTTCCTTATCAGAGGTGAATGGATCGACGTGGGTCGGCGTGCCCCAAGGTACGCGTAACCGCGTTGGACTGCAAGTTTTAGTCGGCCTCAAAGGGCTGAATATGAAATAAAGCAGGATCTTTGGGATCCACCTTCACCTCGATAAAGGAAACATTTGGTGCCCCAGAAACCTCCAATCGACTGAAGTTTGGGAACAATTGCTGAAGTCCCGGTCGTCTCAAGGGATGATCCAAGGTGTAAGTATGGGTATCCCCATGAATGGCCAATACCGGCCTCTCCCAGCGCTTCAGTTGGTGCTGCAAACTGCTCAGGAATTGCTTGTAAGGTTTGCGTGGTTTTTCCCGTTCGAATGAGGGATTGGCGTGAAAGATCAGCACTACCCCCAGGGCCTTCTGACGGCGGGCCTGTTCAAAGGCAGTGCGGATCATGGCCCGATTTGCCCGATCACGGGCGCGGAATTCAACCATGGCATCGGGCCTTCTGGGAAAGCGATTGTTGTAACTACCCACCATATGCAGCGTGACAAAGAGCACCCCTTCGTAGAGAAACCAATAGTTCTCCGGGTAGGCCAAATTGGGGATGTTGATCTTGAGTTGACTCAGGCGCAGCACCTGGGGATCGGCAAAAAAGAGCAAGCGAAGCTTGGCCAGGCGTTGTTGTGGATCGTATCCCCCTGCCTTTTCCCGGTAACAATCCGTCCACTCGTTATCGCCAGGGGTGTAGACCACGGGATAGGGCTGACGCCGAAACAGCCCGGCAATCTCTTCCAGCGCAGCATCCGTACAGAGGGCACTGCCACTTTTGATGTCACCAACGTGGATGACAAAGGGCGGCGCCTCCTGGCTGATCCGATCCAGAAGTCCCGAAAGCAGCACCTTGCCAAAATCGCTGTAGGGGGCATCTCCGCCCGCAAAGAACCGAAAGCCATCAGCCCGAGCCTGACCAACCACGAAAGATAACAGCACCCCCAGTATTAACCGAACCCCTCCGAGCTGAAAGATCATGCCCTATCCGACCCGGTCGAGATGCCGGCAACGAAAGGCGACCCCTAGCTCTTGCGCCAGGCATTCGCAGGCGGGGATATCCACCCCCTCCAGCCCCTCGATGGCCGTGGCCGTCACCTCGGGAATATAGGTCGGTGCCAGACGCAGAAAATTCTGTACTGCGGCGAAAGAGCCGCTAAGCTGAGGTCGGCAATGACGCTGATAGACAGCCTCGTTCTGGGCATTGAGCGAGACAGAGAGCGCGTCCACCAGCCCCTGCATCTCCGGCAGCACATTGCGCTTGTGGACCCGGTTGGCCAGACCATCAGTATTGACCCGTACCCGCATCTCTT
>JBNKLG010000079.1:0-13254 GCA_050292235.1 Sedimenticolaceae bacterium
TACCAGCCATGCTGATGCTGGCTGTAGTCCAGCTTGCGTTCGAAAGCGAAGATGCCGTCTCTGGTGGCGCCAATGCCACCATGACAGCCGATGCAGAATGCCAGCTCTTCATAGGTCTGGGGTCTGAGTTCCCCCTCCGCATCTTCGATAAAGGCAGCATAGGTCCACCCCAGGCTGTTACTCACACCGGTCTCATGATTGCCCATGATGGTGCGCAGTCGGTTGGGGAAGTCGCGCTTCTCCTTAAACTCGGCGCCGGCATGGTCTTTGATGTTGGCGTAAGTCAGCCAGGCATGTTTACGGGCATATCGCATCTCTTTGATGCGTTCGGACATGATCATGTTTCCACTTTTATCGACATCGATATAGCGCACGCTGTGCAGGAATTCTGTACCTTTTGGGTAAAGTCCGGCAGCGATTTTGATCCGGCCTTTCCGTTGTAGCTGTTGTGCTTTGCCGACATACCACATGAAATGATGATTGAGTGGTGCCCAATCGTAGACGACCTTGGTGGCGGTCCCTATGCTTCCATCCTTATCCAGATCAACCATGCCCATGGCCGCTTCATCTGTGGGATCGATAGAGATGTCCCGTTCACGCACCATGGCCTCGGTAATGGCCAGATTGGTTTTATAGATGGTTTGATCATGGTTACCTTTGACATCCTGGCGATAGACCGCCGGAAGTCTGATCAGCACGTCGTCAGTGGAGCCGTTGGCCGGCCAGAAGGTCCCCAGAAAGGGATAGTAGGCAAAGGCGCGCCAGCCGGAATAGCTGCCTTTTGGATCTCGATCAAACCCTTCGTGATCAAAGTTGTACCAGAGGTCAGGCAGTACGCCATCCCACTTGCCGTTACCATTGAAATCCCACGCTTTTGGCAGATGGTTATTGAGTTTTTCGTTCAGTTTTAATCTGCCCCTGACGTCGAAGTAATTGCTCTTGCGGATATATGCCCTGATCTCCTGGTCACTGATCGCGGCCACTGCGGCGGAGCGATCCTGGAACAGGTTACTCCAGTGGTTGATCCGGGCATGTTCAGGCAAGGCGTAGGTGATCTGAAGCTGGGGGTCATCAATGTAATTGGGCCGCTTGGATGTTGTATGACAGGCATAGCAGGGGTTGTGAACATTGCCCTTGTTGTCTTTGGTTTTGGTGTAGCACTGAGCGGGAATATAGGCAGCAGGATTCTTCAGGGTGCGATATCGATAGGAGACCAGGGCATTGTGGTCACCCTTCACCGCGAATGGCTGGCCATTAGCCGTAGTGATGATCAGAGTCAGGAAGAGGGCTAGGTATCGCATGGTGAATCCTCTCGGTCTCGGTTTTGGCTTTCAGCTCCATGGGGAAAACAACGAAGGCCCAATTCGGGCCCCCGTTATTTTTTGACGAACCTATTGATTGGCAATCAATGCCTTTTTCCGTGCTTCCAAGGTTTGTTGTCTTTTTCACCCATGGCCGGAAAAGGACCTAGGTAGCCGGTGTAGGCGCGGGCCTCCTGCTTTTTCTCCAGCATATCCTGATCAGACTCTCCAAAGGGGTGCTGGATAACGGACATGACGTAGGCAAAGCCACCAATATTTGGGTAGAAGTAGGGTGAGGTGGTCTCTGATCCATAGGGTGTGGTCTGGATGCGGGTCAGCTTTTCCGTGTCCAGATGGTAGGACCAGATCATGTCGTTCTGATGCTTGCCCGTGTCTTCGCCGATGATGAGGGTGTTATATCCCGGCATAAAGGTGATGTTGTCCGGTTCTGATATGCCATTCAGATCACACTGGTTAGCGGCATAGGGGCCATCTGCAGGATAGGGATTGTCCTCCGCAGCACCACGGCTGTACAAGCGGGGTATGCCACTGAGCAGACCGTGCATTTTGGTCGCCACAAAGTGGTTGTCCAGGTCGAGGGCGTAGACGGTACCGCAATAGTTATAAGGTACGCTCATGTCGCCCTTGCCATCGCTCATTCCGCCACGTACCCGTGACATGGAGAGGAACAGCGTGTTGGTCTCAGGATTCAGGGTGATGCCTTCCATCTTTTCGAACTCGATGGTGGCGCCCTTCAGTGCGGCATAGCGGCTGGATTCCAGGAAAGCAGCTGCCTTTTCCTGACCAGGTTTGACGGACAGGCATTCGGCGCCATCACGGGTTCTGATTGCGGTACAGTGATCCCCATCTACTTCGAAGATATCGCTGAAAGTGATGCCGCTGTCGATGAGGCTGCGTACTTCCTTGTCTGTGGCGTGACCCAGTTTGACCCAGGTGATGTCGGCAGCACCACCATCCAGAGGATAGGCGCGCTCCTGGTCGTTGGTCCAGGGGGAGGTCTGATTCCACTTGGCGGCATAGAGTTCACCAGCGCTGAGGTCTCCAGCCACATCCGCTTCGTATCGGAACAACCCAACACTTGAGCCGTCATCCGAGATATAGACGGTTTTCCGATTTGGCATGACATAGGATAACTCAATGGCAACGCGGCCCATGGCGTAGTGTTTGGCCACCGAGGCATTGCGGAAGTCTTTAACATGGACTTCCACCACAAAGCCGTAGTCATAGGGGTTCATGTATTGCTGGGCCAGGGCTGGCAGGTTGGCGTCTGCTGCTCCCCGTGCTGCGGGGAAGTAGCGTACCATTTCAGCGTTGTAGGCGCTGATGTTGCCGTCTATCCACTCTTTGGCGTTTGGTGGATACTCCTCGGAGCCCATATGGGTACCCCAGGGTGAGACGGAGCCAGCGCAGTGTACCCAGCCACCATTAACGTGGGAAAAATCCAGCGGACGGGTTCTGGCAGCGCTCAGTTTGCCCGTTCTTTTGTTCTGGTTTAACTCGGTCAGATACATGGCAGCAGGGCGGGTTTCGAAGTGAGAGACCATGTAGAGTTCGCCATGTCTGCCACGGAGGATGGAAGAGAAGTCGTTGTCGTTTGATAATTTGTAAGAGCCATCCTCCAAAACGACGGGTTTGCCTTCGATATCGAAGATCTGGCCAAAGCGTGCAGGTGAGCGGTGAGGCCGGTCTCCGGTGCGAAGTAGTACGTTGTATTTCACGTCAACTTTTTTGCCATCAACGATGGCAAAGTTTGAAGTTAATACAGAGCGTTTGTCGAGATCATTGGTTGGTACTGCGGCATTGGTGAATTGAATGTCACCGGCCGTCGCCGAACCTGTCATGGCAGCAGCCACTGCAAGTGTCAGGAGTTTCACATTGTTCATATGCAGGATTCCCAGGTGATTGGCAGTCTGTTCAAGACCAGAGGGTGGAAAACAAAACGCTTAAGCATCCTAACCAGAGAATGTGAATGGAGCGTGATGGGTTTCTTTCAGTTTGGTTAATTTTTTATGACGTGCCTGGGGAGGTACATACCAGGAGGTTTATCGGGAGAGCGTGATTCGTCCGGAGACGTACCCGGGTTGTTGTGAGGCGGAGAGTTGCAGCTGCTCGATGTGAACAGATTTTTGTTCGAACCAGGCCAGCTGTTGGATGAGGCGGTTGAAATCCGCATTTTCCAGTTCGATGCGCAGCCGTTTATCGCCTTCCGGTCGAACCCTTTTGGTGGCGGCGGTGAGTCCTGCAGCCTGAAAGCGCTGGTTCAGGGTGCCGATGAGTGAGCCTTCGAGCTGCTGGGTGGGTCCGTGTTGTTTTTGTCCATGCCTGGCCTGGGCCTGTTGTTGTAACCATTGCCGGTCCTGGTTCAACTGTTGGTATTGCTCTTGGAGCTGCTGATACTGCCGTTTCAGGGGCAGGTCGATGAAGACATAGAGGAGACTAAGCGCAAGGACCGCGGCCAGAGCGATCATGAATATCTGCCGCGGTTTGGGCAGACTGTTCCAGTAGGTGTCGAGCGCAGTCATGGTGCGGAGAGTCCGATGATGGCCATGGCTGTGCCCTGGTCGAGGTTGAGTTGTTTGAGCTGGGCCTTGAGGCCTTTTTGATTGAGCTGGTTCACCAGTTGCTCCGGAAATCGCATATCTTTCGTGCGCAACTGAAACTCCAGTTGTTGATCCCGATAGGAGAGCTGCTGGAATTGGTGTTCTCCCTGTCTGCCCATGAGCCCGGCGACCTGGTTTAGCTGAAACAGGAGCGAAGAGGCACTGCTGCTCCCCTGTTGCTGGATCAGATACTGTTCAACCCGTGCCCGGGCCCGGCCTTCCACATACCGGCTGCCTTTGGGCATGATGTCTGTATAGGCTTGACGGATGTCGGTCTGAGCCTGTTCTGAGAGCGCTTCCAGTCTGGAGACCTCCAGTTTGCTGTGCAGGCTGCTGGCCAGCCAGAGCAGACAGGCCATCAGGGCGACTGGCCACCAGGATTTGATGTCGTTTTGTCCCTGGTGGCGGGGTTGAAACGGGCCTTGCAACAGATTGATATTGCGGTTTGGGTCGACTGCGGCAAAGTCATCGAAGTCACCCACCTGACTGGTGCTGGGGCAAGGCAGCTCTGGTTCCGGCCATCGCTCAATGGCGCCCAGAATGCGGATGCCCCGGGGCCAGCCCTGGGCTGTTGCTGTCGCTGTTAACAGGAAATCGAGATTCTCCAGCTCTCCCGCAAATCCGCTGAAATCGTCCAGGCGTAGCAGAAAACGTTCCGGCTCCAGAAACAGCGTCCAGTGGTCCTCTTCGAGGGGCAGGGCCAGGATGTCCGGAATCATCTGATGGGCGTCTGGATAGATCTCTTGCCAGGCTTTCAGACTATCTGGATGGCAGATGGCCATGGGCATGAGGTTGCCAAAGGGTGCCTTGGCGGGATAGGCGAAGTGGAGTTCGCCGGGGTCTTCACTCAGCAGTTCTTCAACGGCGAAGGGGGCCGCCTGTTTGGCCATGCTGCGGCTGACCTTTTCCGGAAGTGCTGCACTGGCCAGGAGCACGGATTCGCTGGGTACCAGCACAACGGTTTGAAGATTCGCTTCAGTGGCGACAGCCGTGGTGGTCTCTGCTGTTGGTAGCAGGCGAATGAAGTCGCTGCTCATCAGATATCCCGCGAAATGCGCATGACCTCTTCCAGACTGGTGTCACCTGTCAGGAGTTTATCCAATGCGATCTTGCGAATGGTGGGATGGCGCTGTGCCGCCACGGTGCTCATGTCGTGTTCTGAGGCACCATCGTGGATCATGGTGCGCAACTCATGATTGATCAGAAAGAGTTCGTAGAGTCCGGTTCGGCCACTGTAACCACTGTGTCCGCAAGCGGAACAGCCGGTGGCCCGGTAGAGCCGGGTCGAGCCGTCTGGCTCTATCCCCAGCATTTCCCATTGCGCAACATCGGGCTGGTAGGCCTCTTTGCATTCTGGACAGAGGCTACGGACCAGACGCTGTGCCAAAACACCGATCAGGGATGAAGAGAGCAGAAAGGGTTCGATACCGATATCCCGCAGCCGGGTGACGGCACCGGCTGCGGTGTTGGTATGGAGGGTGGAAAAGACCAGGTGTCCGGTGAGACTGGCCTGGATGGCGATGCGTGCGGTCTCTTCATCACGGATCTCCCCCACCATGACCACGTCGGGGTCTTGGCGCAGCATGGCGCGCAAGCTGCGGGCGAAACTCATCTCGGCCTTGGTGTTGACCTGGGTCTGACCGATGCCATCGATGAAATATTCGATGGGATCTTCCACGGTCAGGATATTGCGGCTGCCATCGTTGATTTTGGCCAGAGCGGCGTAGAGGGTAGTGGTTTTCCCCGAGCCGGTGGGCCCGGTTACCAGGATGATGCCGTTGGGCTGTTTGATGAGGCTTTCAAAACCCTCCAGGGTGTGATTGCCCATGCCCAGATGGGCCAGGTCCAGGCGGCCAGCCTGTTTATCGAGCAGGCGCATCACCACCCGTTCGCTGGAGCCTGAGGGCAGGGTGGAGACGCGTACATCCACCGCCCGGTTGCCCAGCTTGAGCGAGATGCGACCATCCTGGGGCAGGCGCTTTTCGGCAATATTCAGATGCCCCATGATCTTGATGCGCGAGATCAGCAGGGGGCCTACGGAGAGCGGTGGTTCCATCACGTCGCGCAAGACACCATCCACCCGCATGCGGACCAGGAGGCGCTTTTCGAAAGGGTCCAGATGTACGTCAGAGGCGTTGAGTTTGACGGCCTGGGTGAGCAGGGCGTTGATCAGACGGATGATGGGGGCATCATCCTGGCTTTCCAGGAGATCTTCAGGCTCGGACAGAGCCTGGCTGATGTCATCCAGCGAGAGATCAGCGCCCAGGGCGTCGATGGCTTCGGCAGCGCCATCAGTCAGATTGTCATGGGATGCGGAGAGGCGGCGCTCGAATTCGACCTTACTGATGACCTGATACTTGATGGGTTGGTTCAGCCGACGGCGTACCTCTGCCAGGGCCGTGGGATTGGGCGGGTCGGTGAGGAGCAGGGTGTCACCCGACAGCAAGAGGCCATGGCGTTTGGCAAAGCCATAGGGCAAGTCGTTTTCGCTGTTGGGTGAGGCCATGAGGGTATTCCTGGGCGGCAATGGCTAAGTGGCTGTTGCAGAGGCCTAGTGAAATTCGTCCAAAAAGGTATTACGCCACTGAGGCTTTGCCTTCTCGATGGGGGCCGGTTTGTTGTCCTCTGGCGGCAGGGGCTGAGGCCCAACCACCTGTTGCAGGGGAGGGAAAAGGTTGGCCTTTTCACCCACCAGTCGAGCGTGCTTGTCACGGTTCTGCATTTGAAGCTGACGCAGATCCTGGTATCTCTGCTGAGTGAAATGATCAGACCTTTTCTGATTGGCCATCACGGTAGGACGGATGAAAATCATCAGGTTGCGTTTGACTTTAGAGACGGATTCCGAACTTAGCAGATTGCCGAGAACGGGGATATCGCCCACAACAGGCAGCTTTTGCTGGCTGTTGGTGTAGGTGTCCTGGATCAGGCCGCCCAGCACCAGAATCTGTCCGTCATTCACCAGTACCGAGGTTTTGAGCGAACGCTTGTTGGTGGTGATGTCTGTCGTACTGGCGCTGCTGGCGGCAATGTCAGAGGCCTCTTGTTCGATCTCCAGCTTGATGCTGTTGCCCTCGTTGATTTGGGGTTTGACCTTAAGGGTCAGGCCGATGTCCTTCCGTTCCACCGTTTGAAAGGGGTTGGTGACACCCTGGCCGGAACCGGTGCTGGTGTAACTGCCGGTGATGAAGGGCACATTTTTGGCGACGACAATCTCCGCCTCCTCGTTGTCCAGGGCGACCAGATTGGGCGTTGAGAGGATATTGGTGGCGGCATCTCCCTGTAGGGCTTTGAGTAAAACGAGCCAACCCTGGTTGCCTGAAAGCCTGCCGCCACCGAGGAAAAATCCCGGCCCCAGATTAAGGTCTGCTTGCCCTCCCATGGCGGACTGGGCCAGGCTGACCAGATTGGGCGTGCCGATGTTGGACAGGCCTACAGGTCCCGCTTTGTCATTATTACTAAGGCCACTGGCAGCAAATTGAATGCCCAGTTCGGTGGAGAGGTCATTATCGACTTCGGCGATGATGGCCTCCACCAGAATCTGTTTTCGGCGAATATCCAGGCGCTTGATAATGCTTTTGATCGATTGCTGAATGGTTACCGGGCCGGTGATGACCAGGGCGTTGTTGGCGGCATCGGCCTGGATGCTGATCTCATTTTTGGAATCTGTGCCTTTCCTGTTTTTGCTGTCGCCCACGGCTCCCTGGAGTATCGGCACCAAATCCTCTGCTTTGGCAAACTTCAGGTAATAGACCCGGGTATTGCCGTTGGCCTGAGCCGGAGAATCCAGTTGGTGGATGATTTCCCGCAGCTTGAGAACATAGGACTGGCCGCCAGACATCAGAACGGAATTGGTGCGTTCGTCCGCTGTCATGACAATCTGTTCTGCTGGCGGGAGTGTCTTTTGAAATTGCTGGAGCAGAGGGTTGACTGTCTGGATGATGTCGGATGCTGTGGCATGACGCAGATGAATGATGCCGATACTTTGTGTCACCGGTTTGTCCATGCTCTCAATCAATATCCTGACCCGTTCCAGATTGGCGGCGTGGTCGGAGATCACCAGGATATTGGCCGAGGGGAAGGCTGAGACATAGCCGCTTTGGGCAATCATCGGCTTGATCACCGGGACCAGTTCTGCTGCCCGCATATGCATCAGCGGGATAACATGGGTCACCACCTCTTCACCGATGGGATGCTTTTTGGGGGAAGGCGCCTGTTTGGCTAAGGCCAGGGGGACAATCTTGATGATCTTGTCGTTGTTGACGGCGGTAAAGCCATGAACCTGCAGGATGGAGAGAAAGACCTCGTAAAGATCCTCCTGATTCATGGGGCTGGCAGAGATGACGGTGACTTTGCCCTGTACTCTGGGGTCGATGACAAAGTTTTTGCCGGTTTGAGCGGAAACGGTATCGATCAGGGTGCGAATATCGACATCTTCAAGATTGAGTGTTGCCTTGTCTTTTTGCTCTGCTGCCATCGAAACAGAGGGCAGTAGCGATAGTAAAAGGAGAAAAAAAACAAGGGGTGTGCGGCGCATAATGTCGTCCTGTCTGAGATCAGTGCACTTGTCACCAAATGCGGATGCACTCTCTCATTTTTCTTCAGTGGCAATCAAGTCTTTGTTAGTGCTCATCCGGGCCATCTACCTGATGGTTGGGCAGGTTTGTTAGATTGGGTTTGCCCGGATCTTTTACTTTGGTTAAATCCAACCGCTCCCATTGGCCATTGCGTTCCAAAATGACGCAGTCTCTTCTCACCTCGGCCAACTTGACGCCCGATTGGATTCGGGTATCGACCGGGTAGACCTTGGCTTTGCCCTGGTTGGAAGAGATGACAGCGACCCCGCCTTTTTTGTCTTCCGTCGCATAAACGCCATGCAGGGTGAGCTTTAGCGTGGTTTTGCGAACGACAGGGGATGTCGGTTTGGATTTTGTCTGCGGTTTCTGGCCAAAAAGGTGGGCCGTCAAAATAGGTTGGACATCGATGCCGGATGCCTGCTTGGTGACGGGGGAAACACCGGTGTTGCTTTGCATGGTTTCTTCTGGGGTGCTGTCAGGACCTTGTGCCAGTTGGATCAAAACCCATGCCAGCCCAACTGTCATACACAACAGCAGCCCATAGCGTACCTGGATGGGCCAGCTCAACTGGCGGAAGGATTGAAGGTGAGCAGTGAAATCCAGGGACATGGTTGAGGGTGCTTGAGGGTGGAACGATTTCCAGATTGCTTCAGCAGAAATCGAACCCCAAATGAAAATCCGACGGTATCTGATCCCAAATTCTACCCTTTTTTTGGGTAGAATGCGGCTTTGCTACGTGAAATGGACTGGATATGGAATCAACGATTTACCCTTTTACCGGTAGGGCCAGCAAAAGCCAGAGTGGTTTTACCCTGATCGAAATCATGGTGGTGGTGGTGATCCTGGGCATTCTGGCTTCGGTGGTGGTACCACGGATCATGGATCGACCCGACAAAGCCCGCCAAACCAAGGCGGCTCATGATGTGAGGGCCATTGAGAGTGCGCTGGCACTCTACCGCCTGGATAATTTTCAGTACCCAACCACCGATCAGGGACTGGAGGCACTGGTTACCCAACCCGCCGGGGATATGCCCAATTGGAAAAAAAGCGGCTACCTGGATAAGGTGCCTGTCGATCCCTGGGGGCAGCCCTATCAGTACCTCAATCCCGGCGTGCAGAGAGAGATTGATGTCTATTCGCTCGGTGCGGATAAACGTCAGGGCGGTGAAGGTCTGAATGCCGATATTGGCAACTGGAATCTCAACTGATTCTGGTTTCCGGCACGATGACCGGGAGGTCCCATCACCCCTTTGGTCTGTGGCAGCGCGGTTTTACCCTGTTGGAGCTGCTGGTGGTGATGTTCATCATTGTGACACTCTCCACACTGGTCATGCTCTCCTTGCCCAAAGAGGGTCGTCAACAGGGCCTGAAACGTGAAGCGCAGAGGTTGGCCGTTCTGGTAAAGATGGCGCGGGATGAGGCCCTGTTGTTGCAGCGGAATATCGGGTTGAAAGCGGATGCCCACGGCTACCGTTTCTTGCTGATGAAAGCGGGTCAGTGGTCCGCTGAGGAGCTGGACCAGGGCGTGTTTCGGGCCAGAGCCCTGCCAGACGGCATGAGCCTGAAGCTCGATCCGGAAGGTCAGAAAGGCACCCAGACAGGGGACGCCGCTCCCCAGGTGGTCTTTTGGTCCAGCGCCGAGGTGACCCCTTTTCGCGGTGAATTTCAGGCACGGGATACCGAGTCTCAGGCGTTGAGTGTGGATGCTCTGGGGCAGATCACCTGGCAGGGCGATGATGGTTAGCCCTCGACCTGCACATCAGGGATTCACGCTTCTGGAAGTTATGGTGGCCCTGATGGTGGTGGCCCTCGCCCTGAGTGCCGCCATTAAGCTGACGGCACAAACCACCAATAATACGGCTACTTTACGGGACAAGACCTATGCCCTTTGGGTCGCCGATTATCAACTGCTCAATCAGCGATTGATCCAGTCCTGGCCTGAACCGGGTGAACGGTCCGGTGAAATGCGTATGGGGCAACGGGACTGGCCCTGGCGGTTGCGCATTGAATCCACGGAAGATGAACGTGTCCGTCGTCTGACGGTTGAGGTGGAGGGCCTGAACAACCAGGTGCGCCTGGTCGGGTTTGTCGGCAAACCCACTCAACCTGAGTCCACACCGTGAAACCGATGCGGCAGCGGGGCTTTACCCTGCTAGAACTCATTGTGGCCATGCTGGTCTTTTCCCTCTTTGCGGTTATGGCCTATGGTGGGTTGCGATCGGTACTGGACAGTCGCCTGGCCACAGAAACCCACTTGAGCCGTCTCTCTGATCTGCAAATGGCGGTGGGTCTGTTTCGGCGCGATTTGGCGGAGCTGATCCCCTATTGGCAGGTGGATGAAGAAGGGAAGCTGACGCAGGCCCTGCAGTATCGAAGAGGTCAGTTGGATTTTATCCGGGGCGGTTACCCCAATCCCCAACAGCTACCCCGTAGCAATCTGTTGCAACTCAGTTACCGGTTGGCGGGTGACGAGCTGGTTCGATTCAGCAAATCCCCCGTTTATTCCGATCAGAAACAGGAGAAGGCACCACCACCAACAAAGACCATAGTGCTCAGTGGATTGTCCTTAATCAGCTACCGGTTTTTGGATGCGAAACAGCAGTGGCACGCGAACTGGCCACCCAGCTCCACGCTATTGCCGGGTATGGAGCCTGCTGAAGCAAATGCTCTGCCGACTGCCGTGGAAGTCACCCTGGTGTTGGAAAAAGAGGGCGAATTCAGGTTTCTGGTGACAACGCCGGGCAGTGCTTCGGAAACGGCTGGAGACCCATTGCATGAACCCATCCCTTAGCTGGCCACTGCCAGCACAATCCCGGGGGGCGGCACTCATTACCGCCCTGTTGGTGGTGGTGCTGGCAACCACTGCGGTGGTCTCTCTGCTGCCGCTACAGCAGGCAGAAATTCGCCGTACCCAGTGGGTATTTCGCACAACCCAGGCGCGTCAGTATGCCCTGGGTATCGAAGACTGGGCGGTGGGCACCCTGTTTCGGGACAGCCAAAAGAATCAGTATGACGGCCTGAACGACCTTTGGGCCCAGCCTTTGCCACCCACCAAGATCGAGGGCGGTGAAATCAGTGGGCGGGTGGTGGATTTGCAGGGGCGTTTCAACCTCAACAACCTGATTGAGGATGGCAAGCCCCGGGAGACGGCACAGGTCCAACTGGAACGTCTGTTGAGGTTGTTGGAGATCAAGCCGGATCTGGCCACCGATATGCTGGTCTGGATGCTGGAAGCCCATGTGCGCAAGGAGAGTGATGGCGGCCTCCATTTCCTGCCTCTGGCACACCCCTCTGAACTCTTGCAGGTGCCCACAATGACCCCTGAAATCTACGCCAAATTGGCGCCGCAGCTGACGGCCTTGCCCGGTGCCACGCCGATCAATGTGAATACGGCAACCCCAGAGGTATTGGCCTCACTACGTGAGGATGGCACGCTGGACCAGGCCCGCAACTGGGCCCTGACCTTTGCCGAGAAGCCTCTTGAACAGATTGATCAGATCGCTGCCATGGGTCTGGCTTCGACTGAGTTGACGGTCATGAGTCATTTCTTTCAGGTAGAGGGGCAGGTGGTCCAGGGCGAGGCAACTTATCGCATCAGCACCCATCTACAGCGAAGCGATCACGGCGAGATTTCCGTCATTCTGCGCACAGGTGAATAAAACATGAGTGTCTTTGATTACGTGGCCCTGGATGAGAAAGGACGCAGGCAAAAGGGTGTCATCGAAGGGGACAACCCCCGTCATGTCCGGTCACTGCTGCGCAAACAAAAGCTAACCCCAGTCAGCCTGGAAGAGATTATCGGAAAAGGTATTGGCAAAGCCAAGGCGGATCAAACCGAAAAAACAGCTCTGGTTCACGCCTGGTTGCGCCCTCGAATGGGTTTGACCGATCTGGCGATCACCACACGTCAGCTTTCCACCCTGATGCGCTCCGGTATGCAGATGGAAACCGCTCTGCACGTGGTCTCCCGCCAGACCGAAAAAAACGCTGTGCGCAAGGTCTTGATGGGGGTGCGTGCCAAACTGCTCGAAGGCCAAAGCCTGCGTGATGGTCTGGCCCAGTTTCCCGATACCTTCTCCGAGCTCTACCGTGCCACCGTTGGGGCAGGGGAACAATCCGGCCAATTGGAAGGGGTGTTTGATCGCCTGGCCGACTACATCGAACAGAGCCTGGTCATGCGGCAAAAGGTTACCCTGGCCCTGTTCTATCCCGCCTTGCTGAGCCTGATGTCCGTTCTGGTCATCATCGCCCTCATGGTCTATGTCGTCCCCCAGGTGGTACAGGTGTTTGACGACATTGGCCAGGAGTTGCCCGCACTGACCCGTTACCTCATCGCCAGCAGCGACTTCCTCCAGAGTTATGGGCTATTGCTTCTGGGTGGCCTCATCCTCTTGCTGCTGCTTTGGCAACGATTGATGCGGTTGCCCGCTTTTTGCGAGCGGGTACAGCGTCTCCAACTGAGCATACCCATTGCCGGTCGCCTGGTGCGTGGGGTCAACGCCGGACGCTTTACCCGCACCTTCAGCATTCTTTCCGGTAGCGGCCTGGAGGTGATGGAAACCCTGCGCATCTCCGCCCAGGTGGTCTCCAACATTCCCATGCGTAAGGCAGTGGAAGAGGCCGCAGCCAAGGTCCGGGAGGGTGCGGGCCTGGCGGCCTCACTGGAAACCTCCCGCTACTTCCCCCCCATGGTTTTATCCCTCATTGGCAGCGGCGAGAGCAGCGGCAAACTGGACGAGATGATGGGCCGCGCCGCCG
>JBNKLG010000080.1:0-13104 GCA_050292235.1 Sedimenticolaceae bacterium
ATCGCTAATCACCGTTGCGAGAATCGGGTACTGCCTCATAAGGAGACTCCCTGCCCGCTTTAGCAACCCTCCATCAATGTTGCCAGATAGATTAAAGCAGACTGGACAATTTAATGCAGTCATGTTGGGATAATTTTTCTGCAGAAGCCAAAGGCGATGTCATTCGCCGTATGGCGGCATCCTTGAATCCTGGCGGTCATCTTTTTCTTGGCTCTACCGAATCCCTGATCGACGTCGATGGCCGTTTCGAGATGGTGACCGGACATGGTGGGATTGTTTACCGCTTGAAATAGCCTTTTTTTGCCGATAGCGGCAGTCTGTTGCCGGGCTCCAACGGGTCTTTGGGGTGGTCAGGATGTAGGAGTCTGCCCTGGTGAGCAAAACTATTGGCGGTTGGCATTGGCTCTAGCTCTGGCTTTCTGGTTTCCAATCCTTTGCCTATGAAGATGTTCTTTGCCAGGAATTGCTCGGAGGACCGGGCTCCTGCATCTCAGTCCATGCGTTAGTCTGAAGTCTGGCACGTATCCTGCTTTATTCCCGTCAAGACAACGGCTGATGGGAATCGTCATGCTATTCGACAATCTTTTAGGTATTCATGAGCAGGCGCTGCAACTACGGGAAAAGCGTTCCGAGCTGCTGGCATCCAATCTGGCCAATGCCGACACCCCCAACTATAAGGCGCGGGACTTTGACTTCAATCAAGTCCTGGCCCAAGAAACCCGACAGCAGCAGAGTGGGCTGGCCACTACCCAATCCGGCCATTTAAATGCCAGCTCAAGTGGTTTGGTGCCTGCCTCAGCTCTGGGCTACCGTATTCCTGAACAGGACTCTCTGGATGGTAACAGCGTCAACGCCGAAAAGGAGAAGGTTGAGTTTGCGGCCAATGCCCTGCGTTACCAAGCCAGTCTTCAGTTTCTCAACGGCAGGATCAGCGCCATGAAATTGGCGCTGAGTAATACCCAGGGAGGCTGATCCTCATGTTTAAGGTATTTGATATCGCTGGTTCCGGCATGAGCGCCCAGAATCTGCGCCTCAATCTGGTGGCCAGCAACATGGCCAATGTGGATTCGGTCAGCAGCAGCCTGGATGAGACCTATAAGAGTCGCCAGCCCATCTTTCAGGCCATCGTCAATCAACTGGATTCCAATGAGCCAGCTACTGGTGTGCGCATGACCGGCGTGGTGGAGAGCCAGGCACCGCTTAATATGGAATACGCGCCCAATCATCCTATGGCCAATGAGGATGGTTATATCTTTCGGCCCAATGTGAATCTGGTGGAAGAGATGGCTAATATGATTTCCGCCTCTCGGGCCTATCAGAGCAATGTCGAAGTGGTGAATGCAGCCAAAACCATGGCAGCCAAAACCCTGGAATTGGGCAAATAAGAGGTAACTTGAGATGACGACCACTACCAGCGCTACCACTGCTGCCGATTATGATGCACTAGTCGCCTTAGGACTACGTACACAAGAAGATCTGAACGCTGCCAATACGGCGGCGAAAAACGACATGGGTATGGATACTTTTTTGGAGCTTATGACCACTCAACTGCAAAATCAGGATCCCATGAAACCCATGGAAAACGGGGATTTCCTCGGCCAACTGGCCCAGTTTGCCTCAGTCAGTGGTTTGGAGCAGCTGAACGACTCCTTTGCTACCCTGGCGGCCTCCATGACCTCTAGTCAGGCATTGCAGGCGGGTGGCTTGGTGGGTAAGAGCGTGCTGATTCAAAGTGTCTACGCCCCCTATAGTACGGAGAAGGGACTGTCCGGTGAACTGGATCTGGAGTCCAGTGCCACCGACGTTAAGGTGCGTATCTACGATGCTGCAGGCAGCTTGGTGAAAACCCTGAACCTGGGTGATCAGTCTTCCGGTCAGTTGGCTTTTAAATGGGATGGCTCGCTGGATGCTGGCGGTTACGCGTCGGATGGTGCCTATAAAGTGGAAGCTGATTTTTTCGATGGTGAAACCCGCAGTCCTTTATCGGTACTGGTCTCGGCCGATGTGGATAGCGTGGTGGTGGGTAACAGCAGTACGGGTCTGAGTCTGAACCTGACGGGCCTGGGCAGTGTTTCGTTCAGTGACGTATCCCGCATTCAATAGTCCTTTAGAGGAGCGCAATCATGGCATTTCAAATCGCAATCAGTGGCCTGGCCGCGGCTCAAACCGACCTGGAGGTTACAGGCCATAACATCGCCAACGCCAGTACCGTGGGCTTTAAAGAGGGGCGGGCGGAGTTTGCTGATCTTTACGCCAGCTCCTTCAGTGATACCTCAGCCAACGCTGCCGGGCGGGGTGTCTATGTGACGCGGGTGGCTCAGCAGTTCAGTCAGGGCAGTGTGGATTTTACCGGCAACAACCTGGATCTGGCGGTCACTGGTGAAGGCTTTTTTGTGACGGAATCTATTGATGGAGAGGTATTTTACACCCGGTCAGGTCAATTTTCTGTTGATCGGGATGGTTATGTGGTCAATTTCGCTGATCGGCGTTTGAAGGTGCTGCCGGTCATTAGTGCCGATCCTTTTGATATCAATAACCTGGTGTTTTCCTCCTCAGGAACGCCAAGCTCCCTGTCTGATTTGCAGTTGCCAGCCTCTTTGGGGGTGCCCAGCGCCACTACAGCAATAGAAACAGATTTGAATCTGGATTCCACCGAGGCGGTGATTACAGCGGCTTTCGATTACACAGACCCAACCACTTATAACCATGCAACGGCTACGACAGTCTATGATTCTTTGGGGCAGGCCCATACCGTGAATCTTTACTATGTCAAAACCGCAGCCAATACCTGGACAATGCAGGCCTATGGGGATGATGGGAATGGGACTTTGAATGACATGTTGGGGGGGGGGGCAGCCCTGACATTTGATACCGATGGCACCATTCTGACCCCGTCACCTGCAACAGTGACTGCAAGTTTGACGACCACGAATGGTTCTACTACACCCCAAAGCATTGACCTGGATCTCACCGATATGACCCAGTTCGGCAGTAGCTTTGATGTCAATAATCTGACGCAGGACGGTTTCTCCATTGGTCGGCTCAGTGGGGTTGAAATTGAAAAGGATGGCATCGTCTTTGCTCGCTATACCAATGGTCAATCCCAGGCTCTGGGCAAAATAGCGCTGGCCAATTTCAATAACCAGCAGGGATTGGATAAGGTGGGTGACACTGCTTGGCAAGAGACCTATGCTTCGGGTAGTGTGCGCATCGGGGCTCCCATGACTTCGGACTTTGGCAGTATCCAGTCCGGTGCCAACGAGGCCTCCAATACCGATCTGGCCCAGCAGTTGGTGAAACTGATCATTGCCCAGCGCAACTATCAGGCCAATTCCCAGGTGATCACCACCGCCAATAACATCACCCAGACCATTCTGAATATCTAAGGATCAGGACAGGAGTCGTGAGGACAGGGGGCGGAGTCAACCAGTCAGGTGTTTGAGCCAGTTATTAAGTCTGGCCAGGTTGACTTCGATCTCTTCTGTATTCTGGCACATCTTCTGCATATCCCATGATGAATAACCTAGCTTAGGAGACGCATCATGGATCGCCTACTCTATGTCGCCATGAGCGGCGCCAAAGAGACCCTGCTAGCCCAGGCAACAAACAGTGGCAATCTGGCTAATGTCGCTACCACGGGCTTCAGGGCTGATTTACAGCAATTCCGTAGCATGCCGGTTTTTGGAGGTGGCTATCCCACCCGGGTCTATGCCTTAACGGAGCGTCCTGGGGTAGATTTCAGCCCTGGCTCTATTGTCCAGACCGGACGTGATCTGGATGTGGCAGTCAATGGCGATGGATGGATCTCAGTACAAGCCAAGGATGGGCAAGAGGCCCTGACCCGTGCCGGTGATTTTCGTACCGATATCAATGGTTTTTTGACAACGGGTACCGGCTTGCCAGTGATGGGGGATGGTGGTCCCATCGCCATACCGCCGGCAGATAAAATCATGATCGGTGCTGATGGCACCATCTCTATCCGGCCCCAAGGCGCTGGTCCCGATGAGCTGGTGACGGTTGAGCGCATCAAGCTCTCTAATCCTGATAAATCTAATTTGACCAAAGGTAAAGATGGACTTGTCCGTCTGAAGACCGGCGAGGTGCCTGAAACCGATGCCAGCGTGCGGTTGGTTCAGGGGGCAGTCGAAGGTAGCAACGTCAATGCCGTGGATGCCATGGTAAATCTCATTGAGCTGCAAAGGCGTTACGAGCTGCAAGTCAAAATGATGAAGTCTGCGGACGAGGCTGCACAACAGTCTTCGGCAATTTTGCGGGCGGTTTAGCTCACTAAGCCAGATTCTGCCCACTGTTTGCTGGTAGAGGAGCCCACCCCTGTGGGGGGGCTGTTGGCTTTGATCCCGATCCCTTGCGTACATAGGCACCTTGCCAGGAATCGCTCAGGGGACTGGTCTCTTAAGCCCGACAACGCTGCTTACGCACTTGGTATTTTCTCTGGTGGCACAATTCATGCAAGTTATAAGGACGTAAAGCCAATATTAAGAGGGCAGCGTCATGTATCCAGCACTCTGGACAGCCAAAACCGGTTTGGATGCGCAACAGACCAAAATGTCGGTCATTGCGCACAATCTGGCCAATGTGAGTACCACCGGCTATAAGCGCGAGCGGGCTATCTTTGAAGACCTGCTCTATCAAAATCGTCGTCAAGTCGGTGCCCCCTCGACAGAGGGAAATACTCTGCCGTCTGGTTTATATATCGGGACCGGGGTACGTGTGGTGGCGACGGAGAAGATCCATAGCCAAGGCAATGTGCAGCGTACCGAGAACTCTCTGGATCTGGCTGTCCAGGGACGGGGATTTTTTCAGATTACCCATCCGGATGGCAGTATCGTCTATACCCGGGATGGTACCTTTGGCCGGGATCAGAATGGTCAGGTGGTGAATCCAGAGGGGCTCTTTCTGGAACCCGCTATCACTATCCCCACCGATGCGACCAGCATTACCATCTCTTCCGATGGCATTGTGTCCATAACCCAGGCCGGAACAACGGCGCCAACCCAGCTGGGGACCATCCAAGTAGCCACCTTTATCAACCCGGCTGGCCTGGAGGCTCTTGGTGGTAATCTGTTTCGTGAGACTGAGGCCAGTGGGCCACCAACGTTGAATAATCCCGGTGATAACGAAGCAGGTACGCTGTTACAGGCGCATTTGGAGAGTTCCAATGTCAACGTGGTTGAAGAGTTGGTGGGCATGATTGAAACACAGCGCGCTTATGAGATGAATTCCAAGGCCATTTCCACTACAGACGAGATGTTGGGCTATCTGAATAATCAGGTGTAGTGAGGTAATTTTCTGATGAAAAATATTTTTATCATGATCGGCTTTATGCTACTGGCTGGCTGCAACAACATGGAACCGGTGCGTGATCCCCTCTATGCACCTGCTACGCCGGTGGTGCCAAAGGATCCGCCTTCAGGCAATGGGGCCATCTATCAGACTGGCCACGGTGTGGCCTGGTTTGAGGATATGCGGGCCCGGCGTGTTGGTGATCTGTTGACAGTGAAGCTGGTGGAGAAAACCACAGGTAGCAAGGCTGCTGATACTGAACTGAAGAAAAACAGTTCTACCCAGTTGAATAACGCGACTGTGCTGGGTGTGCAGCCTACCAAAAGTGCGCCAGGCTTTATCCCCTTTGTGCCGGATGGATCCAACTTCACCACAGAGACTAACATGACCTCTGCCCATAGCTTCAAAGGGGAGGGCGATGCCTCACAGAGCAATATGTTGCAGGGTGAAATCACGGTTTCGGTGATTGAGGTCCTGCCCAATGGCAATATGAAGGTGCGGGGCGAAAAGCGTATCGGTATTAATAAAGGCAACGAATACATCAAGGTCTCCGGTATCGTGAGGCCACAGGACGTTGATACCAGCAATACGGTGCTTTCGACCAAGATCGCCGATCCGACCCTGGTCTATGTGGGTGATGGCCCCATGAGCGAAACCAATAGCATCGGCTGGCTGGCCCGCTTTTTTATCGGTGCCATGATGCCCTTCTGATCAATCTGGAGATGACTGTCATGAATCGCCAACGGAGACACAGCATACTGGTTGCGCTGATCCTTATTGGGGGGCTGGCTCTGGGTTTGTCTGCGGCTGCGGAGCGTATCAAGGATGTGGCCTCTGTAGCTGGAGTGCGGGATAACCAACTCCTGGGTTACGGCTTGGTAGTGGGCTTGAATGGCAGTGGTGACAAAGTGAACTCCTCACCTTTTACCGAACAAAGCCTAAAAAGCATGATGACCCAGCTGGGCATTGCGGTGCCGCCAGGTACCAAGATCAATCCCAAGAACGTTGCGGCGGTGATGGTGCATGCGGACCTGCCACCCTTTGCCAAACCAGGTCAACATATTGACATCACAGCCTCCTCGGTGGGAGATGCCCAAAGTCTACGGGGCGGTAGCCTATTGATGACCCCGCTCAAGGGGGCTGATGGTCGTACCTACGCCATTGCTCAGGGCAACCTGGTGGTTGGGGGACTCTCTGCCGGAGGGCGGGATGGCTCTCGCATCACGGTGAACATTCCCAGTGTTGGCCGCATCCCTGGTGGGGCTACGGTGGAACGCATGGTATCCAACTCCTTCAATAAGAGTAGAACGCTGGTGTTCAATCTGCATCGCGGGGACTTCACCACTGCGAAGGCGGTGACCGATGCCATCAACAAGGCGGTCGGAGCGGGTACGGCGCGGCCCATTGATGCGACTTCGGTAAGTGTGCGGGCACCACTAAATTCTAACCAACGGGTCTCTTTCATGGCCCTGGTTGAGAATCTGGAAATCAATCCCGGAGAAGCGCCAGCCAAGGTGATTGTCAATTCCCGTACGGGTACAGTGGTGATTAATCGTCAGGTTCGGGTCAATCCAGCTGCTGTATCCCATGGCAATCTTACTGTCACCATCAAAGAAAACACTGAGGTGTCTCAGCCTGAGCCGTTGAGTGAGGGGCAGACGGTCGTTACAGCGAATTCTGAGGTCTACATCAATCAAGGCGCCAACCGCATGTTTGTGTTCAACCCGGGCGTCAGCCTGAATCAGGTGGTGCAGGCAGTGAATCAGGTAGGGGCGGCCCCCAGTGACCTGGTGGCCATTCTCGAAGCCCTGAAGCAGGCTGGCGCCCTGCAGGCCGAGCTTATCGTGATCTAGCCATGACCGTTGCTGACGCCAGCCTCTATACCAACTTTTCCGGCTTTACCGAACTGAAACGGCAGGCCAGAACGGATCAGGGATCGGCCTTAAAAGAGGTGGCACGTCAGTTTGAGGCTATCTTTTTGCAACAGATGCTGAAAGAGATGCGTAGCGCTAAATTGGCAGAAGGCATCTTTGACAGCAGCCAGACCCAGTTTTATGAAGAGATCTATGATCAGCAACTGGCCTTGCATTTGAGTAAGACCAGCGGATTGGGGTTGGCAGCGGTGTTGGAGCGGCAGCTGAGTCAGGATCCCAAGCTGGGATTGCAGTCTCGAACAGATCTGGATTCGATGCCTCTGTTACAACAGGGTGGCAAGGCCATGCCTTTGACCGGTGCCTTGCAAGGTCCTATGCCGCTGGAAACACCGATCAAATCTTATGCGAAGGCTGCTGCAACTGTCGGAGATGACCTCCCCTTTAGTGGATCAGAGGATTTCGTCCAACGCCTGCGTCCCCATGCCGAGGTGGCCGCAGTTAAATTGGGCGTGGCTCCCGAAGTGTTGCTGGCCCAGGCCGCGCTAGAGACGGGCTGGGGTCAACATCAAATGCGTTATGCCAATGGCCAGAATGCCCATAATCTGTTTGGCATCAAGGCCGGTAATGGCTGGTCTGGAGAGCGGGTGGCGGTCTCAACGTTGGAGTATGAGGACGGGGTGGCCGTGCGCAAAACCGAACCCTTTAGGGCCTATGACAGCTATGAGGAGAGCTTTCTCGATTATGCCAATCTGATCATGTCCAATCCCCGCTATGGTCGCGCTTTGGGTGCTGGCTCTGATGCTAAAGTCTATTTTCGGGAGTTGCAAAAAGCAGGCTATGCGACCGATCCAGGCTATGCCGAGAAATTGACAGCGATATATCAGCACTTGAAATAGGTTTGCCCTGAGCACCGTCGAAGGGTAAAGACTTGCGGCTATTTGCCGCTATTATATGAACTAGGATCAACCCACAGAGTACAACATCATGGCAGATATGATGAGTGTAGGTGTGACGGGACTGCGGGCATTTCAATCCGCGCTCAATACCGTCAGCCACAATATCGCCAACGTGAATACGGAAGGCTACAGTCGCCAACGTGTTACCTTAAGCACTGCTCAACCCACCATACAGAACGGCTTTTGGTCCGGTTCTGGGGTTCAACAAACAGGTGTTGAGCGGATCTATCAGTCTTTTGTGGCCGATGCGGTCACCGCAGGCTATACCACAACAAAAGAGTTGGAGGTGTACTCCACCTATGCCAGCCGTTTGGACGATCTCTATTCTGACCCGGATGTCGGGGCAGCTCCAGCTATCCAGGATTTTTTTGATTCGCTGCAGGATTTGGCTTCTGATCCCAATTCGGCTGCTGCCCGTCAGCTGGTGCTTTCCAATGCCGAGACACTGGCCAGCCGCTATAACCAATTGAGTGCGGCCACCGAAGAGGTTCGGGGGCAATTGAACGAAGCTCTGCGGGTAACAACGCGGGATTTGCAGGGGTTGGCGGATTCTATGGCTTCCGTCAATCAGGCGATCATTGATGCCACGGCCAGTAATGGGGGTGTGACGCCGCCGGATTTGTTGGATCAGCGCGATAATCTGGTCAATGAAATGGCGAAGCTCACCTCTGTGAGGACAGTGGAGCAGGACGATGGTGCCCTGAATGTTTTCATCGGCAATGGCATGAGTTTGGTGATGGGAGCCCAGTCTGCGACTTTGAGTGTCCAGGCCAGTACGACTGATGTGTCTGCGCTGGATATTACCTTCAAGCCCATTGGCGGCGCTAACTCCGTTGTGATTACAGATTATATGAGCGGCGGTCAGATTGGCGGTTTGCTGCGGGTGAAAGATGAGGTGCTGGACCCTGCACTGGATCAGTTGGGCCTGACTGCAGTCGGTATTTCGGAACAGATTAACGCGCAGCATGCTCTGGGGTACGATCTTAACGGTGTTTTGGGCGGTGATTTCTTTACCCCGCTGGAAGGTCAGGTCCTGGGAAATTCTGCCAACAGCGGTACAGGCGTGGTCTCTATGGCCTTTGTCGATAGCAGCCACCTGACGGGGGATAATTATCGCCTGACTTACGATGGCACCAACTATCAGGTGTTCCGCAACGATGAAACCACTGCCATCTATAGTGGGGCGACCTTTCCCAGTGGTGAGGTGGCCAGTCAGGGTTTCAGCCTGACGCTGGACAGTGGCACCATCAATGCGGGAGATAGCTTTCTGATCCATCCCACACGCCTGGCAGCGGAGACTTTGCAAGTGGCCATTTCCGATACCGATGAGATTGCCGCTGCTCAGGCCGCCGGCCTCTCTGGCGATAATCGTAATGCCTTGGCCATGGAATCGTTACAAAATGCCGATACCATGCTCAATGGCACGGCGACCTTTATAGAGACTTATTCCCGTATGGTGTCGAAAATTGGTGTGGAGACCCGCCAGTCAGAGTTGGCGTTTGACGCCCAAACCGGCCTATTGCAGCAGGCTCAGGCCAAGCAATCTGAAATTTCCGGGGTGAATCTGGATGAAGAGGCGGCAGACTTATTACGCTATCAGCAGGCCTATCAGGCTGCGGCTCAAGTCATCAGTATTGCTCAAAGCACCTTTGATGCCCTTTTGAATGCGGTGCGCTAGGAGAATAAGCCATGAGAATCGGAACGCTTTTTTTCAATAATCGCACCACGAGCGATATGCTGAAGGCCCAGAGCAATATGGCGGAAACTCAGCTGCAGATCGCCAGTGGTCGCCGTATTGTGACGCCTTCTGATGACCCTTCCGGTGCCAAAACGGTGCTGGATACCACTAAGTTTCTCGAGACCACCCAGCAATACCAGGATAATATTCAAATCCTGCGAGGCCGTCTGGAAATGGAAGAGAGCGTATTGGCTAATACCTCGGATATTTTGCAGCGTCTGCGAGAGATCGCCATTCAAGGCAATACCGACACCTATACCACCGCGGACAAGGCGTTGATGGCTGAGGAAGTGGATCGGTTAAGGGATCAGTTGCTGTCGCTGGCCAATACCCAAGACGCCAACAACGAATATCTGTTTTCCGGTTTTATGCGTGATACCCCGCCGTTTTCTGATGCCGGTGGTGGTACCTTTAACTACGACGGGGATACCGGCGAGCGCCAGCTTCATATTGCTTCTGATCGTTTGGTAGAGGATGCCGATAATGCCTCGGAAATGTTTGGTGTGTCTGGTGGTGGCGCCAATAATCTTTTTTCCGCGGTGTACGATATGGCAGCTAATCTGCGTGCCGGAAATCCCTTAACCACTGATATCAGCAATCTGGAAACCGCTTTTGATCGGGTGGTTAAGGTTCGTACGGATGCCGGTGCCCGTCTCCAAACTACGGAACAGCAGGAAAGTGCTAACGAGGATTTCATGCTGCACTTCGAGACCCAATTGGGTGAGGTGCGTGACCTGGATTACGCAGAGGCCATTAGCCGTTTTAACCTACAGCAGGTGGCCTTGCAGGCGGCCCAGCAGAGCTACGTCAAGGTTCAGGGGTTGAGTTTGTTTAACTATATTTAGCAGGGTTACGGCTTCGCTTAGCTAACGGAGTTGTTGGGCTTGTTCTGAGCGGAGCCGAAGGGAAGGGCCTCCACGCAAGCCAAAAGACTTGGATAAACCCCATCAGCCTCCATCCCGTCCTCTTTTCGCGACTCAATATTTTCTGATAACACCAGATAGCTCCGGCCAATCTTGGCGGCTCTGGCGGCTTGAATATCCGAGAGCTTATCGCCAATGAGCAGGGACTCGGACAGCGTGATGCCATGCTCTTTAACGGCTTGCAGGATCATCCCTGGTGCCGGTTTGCGACAGTCGCACTGGATGGCGTAGGGGGCAACGCTGCCCTTGGGATGGTGCGGGCAGTGGTAGACGTCGGTCAGGGGGATACCCTGAGCGGTCAAGTGATTCCGCATTCGTTGTGTGAGTTGCTGGTAATCCGCCTCGCTGTAGTAGCCCCGGGCAATGCCGGATTGGTTGGTAATTACGATTAAGGTAAATCCGGCCTGATGCAGTTGCGCCATGGCGGTGACTGCGCCAGGCAGGAACTCAAAGTCTTCCCAACGGTACAGATAACCGCTATCCCGATTGATAACACCGTCGCGGTCAAGAAAGGCACATTTCATCAGATCTTCAGCAAAAAATGGGGCCGTAAGGCCCCATTGTGACACTTTTATACAGATTATTGGATCAAACGATCTCTTCGTGATGACTGCTGTCGACAATCAGGGTGATGGGATCAGCAGAAGTGACGCCCTCCAAGGTGGCTACCGTTTGCCAGTTGGTGGTGCTGCCACTGTTGTCAGCAATCTGAACCTCAGCACCACTGCCACCATCAACCACTTGGACGTAGTTGCTGATGGGGTCGCCACTGCCATAAGTGTAACCGGCATCGGTTAACAGATCGGCAAGGTCCAGTTTGTCACCTTCAGCAGGATTGTAGCCACTGCTGCCCTGATTAAAGTCGGTGATGGTGTCGCCCTGCTCTCCAGAACCGACATCGGGGATGACATCGACCACAAAGATGTCGGCACCTAAACCACCAGTTAAATTGTCATCACCTTCGCGGCCGTTGAACTCATCTGCACCTGTGCCACCGGCCAGCGTGTCATCACCTGAGGTGCCTACCAGCACCCCCAGATTCACAGTGGCAGAATCGCTGGTATTGCCCTGGGGGTCAACCAGACTGTACTCGAAGCGATCAATAGGGTGATCTGAACCCGACGAAGCTGGTTGATACACGAACTCACCATCGGCCTGGATCAGCAAGACGCCATGATCCAGGGTGAAGCTGTAATTGCCACTGCCATCTGGAGTCAGGCTGGAAAGCAGCGTCTCAGTGCCATTGACGGTAATCGAGTTGATGCTCAAATCAATGACAGGGGTATCCTGATCCCAATCCCGGCCAGAGGCCGCACCGCCCTGATCCTGATCATCTGTGATGAGGTTGCCATTGATAACTGCTGTGTTGGTCGTGTAGTCATTGCCAACGGCAACTGGTGCCAGACTGGTATAGCCAGTGTTATTCGTGTACTCGGAGCCATCAATGGTCAGGGTTGCTGTGCTGGTGTCTCCATCCTGATCGGTGATGGTATAGGTGAAGATATCCTGATAATCCAAGTCGCCGGGGTTGGCTGGGGTCGTGTAAGAGGTGATTGCAACGAAAAAGTCAGAATCATCGCCTCCGGTATAGCCATCCTGACTGTAGGGCAGGGATTCGAAGACCAGGGTGGAAAAGGCCCCGACACCCTCAATGGTGAAAGTGCCCGAATGGACATTGTTCCAGGTGACGCTGGTGGTGTTCTCGTAGACCTCACCGGCAGTGTTGTTGCTGATGACGCCAGAAGCAATCAAGTTGCCACTGGCATCAAAGGCGAGCCAACGAGCGGCTTCACCGCCATTTTCATCCTGATAGAGACGGGAGACCGATACCGTGGCCGAGGTGGCAGGGGTGCCAAAGTTAAAGGCCAGGGCCTCACTTTCGCTGCCCGAATAGTTGATTTGATCGGAGACGCTGCTTCCCCCAGCGACGCCACGACCGCTGCTGTTCCCGGTAATGGTTCCCGAGCCTGTGTTCGTGTAGTGACCTGCGGAATCCTGGAAAGATTGGCCGAGGTTGAAGGCTGTCATGGTGACGTTCCAGCTGGAATCACCGGGGGTGGTCGGTGCAGTGGTGGGCAGTTTGCTGGGATCTACCGTGTATTCATAGCTGCCATCGGCCTTGATGAGCAGCGTGCCGTATTGACCGTTGACCTCAAGATTGCCGCTGGCGTCGAAGGTGTCGTCCTCCGAACCACCATAACCGACGACTTTGGTCAGGGTGGTGGGGGTATCTTCCCCGAGGAGATCGGTGCCCGTACCACCAACACCCTCATGGGTACTGGCACCGGTAAGGACGTTGCCAGTAGCCG
>JBNKLG010000081.1:0-12996 GCA_050292235.1 Sedimenticolaceae bacterium
TACATGGCGCACCCTCTTGGGCTTGTAGCCTTGCTCGGCCATAGCCTTGCGACGGTTTGCCAGCTCCGCTTCATCGATCATCAGATTGATCCCCCGATTGGGGATGTCGATTTCAATGGGGTCGCCATCTTGAACAAGGGCTATATCTCCTCCTTCGGCTGCCTCTGGGGAAACGTGACCGATCGAGAGCCCACTGGTTCCCCCGGAAAACCTCCCATCGGTGACCAGAGCGCAGGCTTTGCCCAGCCCCTTGGATTTCAGGTAGCTGGTGGGGTAGAGCATCTCCTGCATGCCGGGGCCGCCTTTGGGGCCTTCGTAGCGGATGATGACAACATCGCCGCTCTGTATCCGATCGCCGAGGATGGCATCGACGGCGGCCTCCTGGCTCTCAAACACCCGGGCTGGGCCGGAGAAGCAGAGGATGCTCTCATCCACCCCGGCGGTTTTGACGATGCAGCCCTGTTCGGCCAGATTGCCGTAGAGTACCGCCAGTCCGCCATCCTGGGAGTAGGCGTGTGCCTTATCGCGGATGCAGCCGGCGGAGCGATCCAGATCCAGCTCGGGCCAGTGTCGATCCTGGCTGAAGGCCTCCTGGCTGGGCACGCCACCGGGGGCGGCGAGGAACAGCTGGCGGGCCGTCCCGTTGCTCTCCTGGGTCACGTCCCACTGAGTTAGTGCTTCGCCCAGGGAGGGACTGTGTACTGTCGGCACCTGATGCCGGATCAGCCCGGCCCGGTTCAGTTCGGCAAGGATACCGATGACGCCACCGGCCCGGTGGACGTCTTCCATGTGGTATTGCTGAGTGGCCGGGGCGACTTTGCACAGGTTGGGCACCTGGCGGCTGAGGCGGTCAATGTCGGCCATGGTAAAGTCTACATCGGCCTCGCGGGCGGCGGCCAGCAGGTGCAGTACGGTATTGGTGGATCCGCCCATGGCGATGTCCAGACTCATGGCGTTTTCAAATGCGGCCTTGGTGGCGATGGTGCGGGGCAGGGCGCTGGCGTCATCTTGCTCGTACCAACGCTTGGCCAGATCGACGATGAGGCGGCCTGCGTTCAGGAACAGCTGTTTGCGACCGGCATGGGTGGCGAGCAGGGAGCCGTTGCCAGGTAGGCTCAGCCCCAGGGCCTCGGTGAGGCAGTTCATCGAGTTGGCGGTGAACATACCGGAGCAGGAGCCGCAGGTGGGGCAGGCAGAGCGCTCAATTGCAGCTACGTCGCTGTCGCTCTCGGCGGGATTGGCGGCGGAGACCATGGCATCTACCAGATCCAGCTTGAGATCGCCTTTGGAATCCAGTCGCACCTTGCCCGCCTCCATGGGACCGCCGGAGACGAACACCGTAGGGATGTTGAGGCGTAGTGAGGCCATCAACATGCCGGGGGTGATCTTGTCACAGTTGGAGATGCAGACCAGAGCGTCTGCGCAATGGGCGTTGCACATGTATTCTACGCTGTCGGCGATGAGATCGCGGCTGGGCAGGGAGTAGAGCATGCCGCCGTGACCCATGGCGATGCCGTCATCCACGGCGATGGTGTTAAATTCCTTGGCCACGCCGCCGCTGGCCTCGATCTCACGGGCGACCAGTTGCCCAAGATCGTGCAGATGCACATGGCCGGGGACGAATTGGGTAAAAGAGTTGGCAATGGCGATGATCGGCTTGTCGAAATCGCCATCGCTCATGCCGGTGGCCCGCCAGAGGGCGCGAGCGCCAGCCATGTTGCGGCCTTGGGTGGTGGTGCGGGAGCGATAGGCGGGCATAGGAATCTCCAGTCAATGCGGCAATGAAGACGCCATTATAGGCCATGCATTACAATCGAAGGCTATGTCTCCGCCTGCTTTGATTTCCATGATCAAACAACTGATCGCTGCTCCCTCGGTGAGCAGTGTCAGTCCTCAATGGGATCAAGGCAATACGCCGGTTATTCGCCTGCTGGATGGGTGGCTGCGGGCTCTGGGATTTGAGGTCTATGTGCAGCCGATCATTGGTCATCCAGACAAGTACAATCTGATTGCTTCCATGGGTATGGGGGAAAATGGACTGGTTCTGTCCGGTCACACCGATACGGTGCCCTGCAACCCCGAACTCTGGCAGTCAGATCCTTTTCAACTGCGTCAGGCAGATGATCGACTTTACGGCCTTGGCACGGCGGACATGAAGAGCTTTTTCGCCCTGGTAATCGAGGCGATTCGGGATCTGCCGCTGAACTCCCTGCGTCAGCCCCTGACCATTATTGCCACGGCTGATGAGGAGAGCAGCATGTGCGGGGCCAGGGCGCTCAAGGATCTGGGTCGCCAGTTGGGTCGTCAGGTGGTCATCGGTGAGCCTACCGGTCTGCGGCCTATCCGTAGCCACAAAGGCATCGGTATGGAGCGCATTCGTCTGCATGGTCAGTCGGGTCACTCCAGTGATCCGTCCCTAGGCAAGAGTGCTTTGGAAGGGATGCAGCGGTTGATGGGTGAATTACTGCGCTGGCGCGATCAGTGGCAGCAGCGCTGGCACAACCCCCTGTTTGCGGTGCCTGTCCCGACTCTGAATCTGGGCCATATTCATGGTGGCGATAACCCCAATCGTATCTGTGGCGATTGTGAGCTGCATATCGATATCCGACCTTTGCCGGGCATGGCTCTGGACGGGGTGCGTGGGGAGCTGCAGCAGCATCTGATGTGGGTGATGAGAGATACCGGGCTGGGTCTGGAGATGACGCCACTGTTCGAGGGTATTGCGCCCATGGAGACTCCCAATGAAGCGGCCATCGTTCGGGCGGTGGAGGAGATGACTGGCCATCAGTCCGGAGCAGTGGCCTATGCCACCGAGGGGCCTTTTTATGTTGATCTGGGGCTGGATGCCCTGATTTTCGGGCCGGGGTCTATCGATCAGGCCCATCAGCCCAATGAATATCTGGCCTTGGATCAGATTGGTCCGGGTGTGTGCTGGTTGCGCCAACTGGTCAGCCACTTTTGTTTGTGAGTGAGACGAGAACAGCGAAGATGACGGATACCCAGGATTTTGTGCAGTGGTTTCGGGACTCCACCCCCTACATTCATGCCCATCGCGAACGCACCTTTGTGCTCTGTTTTGGCGGCGAGGCGCTGGAGGATGAGCAGGGTTTTTCTGGTCTGATTCACGACATCGCCCTGCTGCAGGGCCTGGGTATTCGTCTGGTGCTGGTGCATGGTGCACGGCCCCAAATCGAACGGCGCTTGCGCGAGCGTGGGGCGGAAATGCGCCTACATCAAGGGTTGCGGGTGACCGACGATGCAGCCCTGGATTGTGTCAAAGAGGCCGCAGGGGTGGCTCGGGTCGAGATCGAGGCTCGCCTCTCCATGGGGCTGGCCAATTCGCCAATGGCGGGGATTCGCATTCGGGCTGCCTCAGGTAATTTTGTCACCGCCCAGCCGCTGGGGGTGCGTGATGGGGTGGATTTCTGCCACACTGGCGTGGTGCGGAAGATTGATGCTGGAGCGATTCAGCAACGTCTTGAAAGTGGGGCGGTAGCATTGATTCCCCCATTGGGCTACTCTCCCACCGGCGAGGTATTCAATCTTTCGGCTCCGGACCTGGCCGTAGAAGTGGCCCTTGCCCTGGAAGCGGACAAATTGATCTATCTGCAGGAGCAGGATGTTTTGCGCGCTGGCAATGGTCAGCGGCCCTCACATCTGCTGCCAGAACAGCTCGCAGCGCTGGAGAGCGAATTGGCCGAAGCCGTGGGCGAAGAGTCCCGGCAGCAACTGGCTGCTGCGATGCGGGCCTGTCGCCTGGGCGTGCAGCGGGTGCATCTGCTGATGCGGACCTGGGATGGTGCACTGCTGCAAGAGCTGTTTAGTCGCGAGGGTGTCGGCACTCTGGTGACGGCCAATCCCCTGGAAACCATTCGGGCAGCTATCATCGATGATGTGACCGGCATACTGGCTCTGCTGGAGCCTTTGGAGAAGGCGGGTATTCTGGTCAAACGCTCCCGTGAGCTGTTGGGGACCGAGATCGACCGTTTTGTGGTGGTTGAGCGGGATGGCCTGCCCATCGCCTGTGCTGCCCTCTATCCCTGGCCGAAAGAGGCCATGGCTGAATTGGCCTGTGTGGCAGTGCATGCAGAGTATCGTGGTGGCGGGCGTGGTGATGTTTTGCTCAAGCACATGGAGAACTTGGCAAAACAGCAGGGACTTGACAGCCTCTTTGTGCTGACGACCCAGACTGCCCACTGGTTCCGGGAGCGGGGATTTGAGCCCTGTTCTCTGGAGGTACTTCCGGCTGAGCGCCAACGGCTCTATAACTTTCATCGCAACAGCAAAATGTTACGCAAGGTCTTGGCCTGATTTGTTGGTAGAATTCGCCGTTCTGCTCTCCTGTTTGAGGCCCCGTTTTTCGATGTCGGCTTTTGCTCGCGCTGTTCGGCGCATCCTATGGATTGGTGGCTGTCTCCTGGCATTGCCTGTAGCCGGGGCCAATTATGATTATCTGGAATATGAGGTCCGTTTCCGGGGAGCGCTGACGGCAAATCAGTTTGTCACCGTGGCCAAGGCCGTTTGGGTGGCACCGCCGCCCAGTACCCAAGGGCATGCGCGGATTAGTTTGCGGGTTAGCACACAGAATTACGGCAATTTAGAGAGCATCGTCCCTTTCCGGCTTTGTTATAAGTCCGAGTACAGTGCGAGCCAGCGCCGTGTATCCGGTATCGAGGATTTTCATCGGGGTGGAAGCAAATTGTTTTATATGCTGGCCAATTTTGATTGGTCCAAAGGCGAGGTTCGGCAGTATCTTGCCCGCACCCAGTTGCCTTCCTCTTTTGATCCCTTTGACGTGCGTCGCAACAAAAAGAAACCGCTGAAGTGGGAGGAAAAACGTCGTGCGGTGCCCTTGGAGTACAGTGCTTTTGATCGGCTCTCCATGATTCAGCATATCCGAGGTATGACACTCCAGGATGGACAGGTGGTGGGGGTGCCGGTGAGTGATGGCAAGCGCATGTTGGAATACTGGGTGAGTGTGGACCAGGAAGATTTGCGTGTGCAGGGGCGGGACTGGTCTGCCTATCGTCTGAATTTCGAGACCTTTGATTTGCAATCCAATGGCAAAAAAATCCATCCGCCTGTGGATGTCTGGATCAGCCGGGACAAGCGTCGTCTGCCGTTACGCTTGGGCGGGAAATACAGCTTTGGTGACGTGGATATTCGTCTGACCAAAATTGCAAAGGCGCAGCAGAATAACGTTAGTTGTCGTGAATGGCCAGGCTTCCGCTAGATTTCTAATCGCTCCAGGCAGTAGAGTCGGGGCGGCTGTCGTGCCGCCTCCGGCACTTCAAGCTGCCATTGCCAATCTGTGCCGGACAGTTGTTGAAACCAGTCCTCGATCGCATCATTTTCCTCCGTACCACCGGGATGAGCAAGATAGGCGATCAGACTGAGCCGGCCACCGGCGGAGAGCAATACACGGCTCGCTTCCAGTGCTTGTAGGGTTGTTGACGTTTGTGTGATGTGGCTTTTATCGCCACCAGGTAGATAGCCCAGGTTGAACATGATGGCGCGGATGGAGTGGGCCTGTTCTGGAAGCCGGTTTGTGAGATGCTGGTGGCCCTGACAGTACATCTCGACCCGGTTATCCAGCCCCGCCTGCTGAAGCAGATGGCGGCTGCTGATCAAGGCATCTGGCTGGATGTCGAAGCCAGATACCCGTCCGGTTTCCCCCACGAGACGGGCTAGAAAGAGGCAGTCGTGGCCATTGCCCAGGGTGGCATCAATGACATGGTCGCCGGGGCGCACAGCGGTAGCAATGAAAGACTGGGCCTCAGTGGTCAGCTGTCGACGTGGCATCGGCTAAAACGGCGAATGTCCGCCTCAGGAGGAATCTCTTCCCGACTCTGAAGAAAGGCAGCGTAACGCTCGGCATACCAAGGGATTAATAGCGAGCCTTTGGCTCCAAAACCGTTGAAGATATGCAGCCGGGGATTTTGCTCTGAGGGGCCAAGGAAAGGTTGCGTGCCTCGGGTCGCCGGGCGCACACCGGCACGATGACCAATGATCTCTATGGGGCCATGATCCTTGATCAGTTTTCCCAGCGCCCGAATCAGGAACTGTCGGCCTTCTTCGGTGGCCTCATTGTTCAGTGGCTGATGTTGGTAGGTGCTGCCCAGACGATAGTGGTGTTTGTCCAGCGGAATTAGCCAATGTCCGGCATTGAGGATAGTGTCCGTCAGCGGCTGTTGACTGGTGAGCGTCATAATCTCGCCTTTGACTGGCTGAAAGGGGAGGTGACGAAACCAGGGATTTTCCTGGCCTCGATAACCTTCGCAAAAGACCAGTCGTTGGGCGCGGATGGGGCCGAATGCCAGATGGGTTTTTCCAAGGGTGAGATCGGCATGCTGAAATTGCAGTGAATGTAGGCGGTTTTGCTGCTTTAGCACCTCGCGAATATGTAGCATCAGGCAGGGCAGGTCGACAAAACCCGCTCGATATTGCTCAAAGGCCCCTTCTGGTGCAATGAGGTTGTCAGCCAGTTGATCGGGTGAAATAAGTTTGCCAAGCAGACCTTGATAGCTGATATCAGTTAGACGTTGCTCCAGCTTTTCCTTTTCTTTGGTCTGGCGAATCAAGCGTAGCATGGGGCGCGGATGATGCAGTGGTTGACCAATCTGTTCGGACAGCTTTTTGTAGAGAGCCTGCGCGGTAGGAAGCAATTGATCCAGTCCTCGGGTCTTGACCAGACGCTGACCGGTGACTGGGTTGATGAGCCCGGCGGCCGCCAGGCTGGAGGCGCTGTGCCATTGGTCATCGATCACCTGGACATCGAGCCCGGCAGTCAACAATTGATACGCCAGCAGGCTGCCAGCCAATCCCTGGCCGACGATGAGGATGTCTGTGGTGATGAGCACGGTGTGGGTAAAGGGTGTCCTTGAACTACTGACCAGCTTTTCCAGCCCATGCCTGCTTGAGTTCAGGGCGGCTTTTTAAAGTGTTGGCATAACGCTGTGCAGCCTTGGCGTTGGCAAAGCCATCCACGTATAGACGATACCAGTTCACTCCTTTGACTCGTACATTTTTAATGTGGGGAAAGATGCCGTGATGCTGTAATTTTCTGCGTAGTCTTAAGGCATCAATTTTCTTGGTGAATGAGGCGAGATTCACGACCCAGGGGCTGGCAGGGCGTGAGGATGTGCTGGTTGTCTGTTGCGGGTAACTTGCCTTGGCCGCCTCTTTTTGAGGCGGTATCGCTGGGTTTTCTTCCTGTGCAACCTCTGGTGCAGGCGTTTGGGTAGCAGTGCTAGCTTGAGATTCCAAGCGTGAGGCTAGTAGTTTGAGTTCACTGCGCAAAGCCTGTTCGGAGGTTTGCAGGCGCGTTTCCAGGTTTTTGAGTTGACGCTTCAGCTCTGGGGGAGGGGCCGTCGTGTTGGCTGTATTCAGGCTGCGGCTGTCGAGTCGGTGTTGTAACTGTTCAATCTGAGTCAACTGATCCTGTATACGACCATTGCTGTTACTGAGTTGGTTGATGGTCTTCTGCAGCTGTAGTCGGATCTCGCCCAGATCTCCTTCGGTTTGATCCAGTCTTTGCTCCACCGCTTGGATGGCGGTTCTATCGATGGCAGGTGCGGGCTGGGGCTGAGTGTTCAGTGTTGCTATTTGAGCCTGGGCGGATGATAGTTGCCAAAGTGCATAGCCGCCAATACTGATGCTCAATATCGCCAGAACCAGGGCGGCAAAAGTCAGGATACCACCGTCACTGTTTTTCATATTCATATCGGTTTCCTCGTCGAGTAGGAGGATAGGGTCGTCGTCATCTTCAGGTCCTTCCGGTGGAGATGTGGGCTGTGGTGGAGGAGGTTCTTCCTGTTCAGGGGGCTCAGCAACGGTGTTGGTACTAGCGTGGTGTAGTTGCGCGGAAAAATCATTGTCAGATAAATCGGCAGCTGTTTCATCGTAACTCAGTCCCCCATCAAAATTGTCGTCAATTTCAAGGAGCTCAATAACATCATCGACCTCCTTGTCACCAGGAAGGCCGCCATCAAGGCCAGCGTCGAGATCAAACTCTTCACTGCTGTCGGCCAGTTTACTGGCAATGTCATCCAGTTCTTGATCCAACTGGTCGTCCTTGTCAAAAATCTTGGCGTTGCTTTCGGTAACGTCCTGCATTATGTTCTGGAGGTCGTCGTCGGAATTGTCTTCATGATTTGACGGCTTATCTTCTGTCATGACGGTCACTGGGGTTATGGATCCGATGTTGTATGCAAGTTAGCAGAAAATATGCCAATTATGAAATAAATTTCATGCTATTTTACATGTAGATGGGCCTTGAACTTAAGGTCTTGCATTATAATTCCAATTTGCTCTGGGGATTAATTTATGGCTGATAAAGAGCCAAAAAAGCAGCCGACTATTCGTTTTGGAGGATTGGATATTCCTACCCATGAGGCTTGGGAGAAACTGGAGATTGCCGAAACCGCACTGACTCGCTTTAAAGCATTGATCGATAAGTACCCTGATTTGGCGAACGCTGAGCTTAAAGAGGCTGAGCGGGTTGCGCGACAGCGTCTGGCTTCGGTTCAGGTGTCCATGCCCTCCAGACCGGCCAAGACGCCAGATCTCGAGGAACTGGTGCGTCGGTTGGCTGGGGAGTATCAACAGCTGGATGATATTTTGGATGCACTTTGTCGTGAACATGGTGTGGAGCTGGATTATCTGGGGCTGGTACATATTATGGGATTGGAAGCCTATCAGGTATCCCTGGGCAAAGAACTCAAGGTCTATGAGGCCAATGCGCTATCTGATGAACAGGTGGCTGAGATATGGAATGAACTGCAAATGCCAACACCGGGAGGTGCGGTTCATTGGGATTCAGCAGCGATTGAACGCCTTCGCAAAGAGCTGGTTTGATCAACCTTTTCTCGACCGACGCTGTAGTTGCTCCCGTTCCAGTTGAGCGATCTTTCGGGCCAGGCGTTGTATCTCCTGTTGAGGCATGTCAATAAATCGACATCCGACCTGGGAAATCCCACCTTTCCGGTCATGATGCACATGACCGATTTCTAGATTGCAAATGAATGGCGTCTGGTCCAGTAATTCAAACTCTCCCTTGGTGATTTGCTGTCCCCGTGAGATATTGGTGTTCAGCGCTGTGTGCAGGCCAAGACCACCCAGGGATAAATCAAAGAGGCGACCTTCCAGCAATTGGCCTTGTGGTCCCAGGCCGCTGAAGCTAATAAAGCTTTGCCATAACCGGATGCGGTAGGTATCTCGGCGTTGAAAGTAATAGAGCTGCCCAGGAAAAGCGACGGCGTAATATCCGTGCCCTTGGTTGTCCCGATCATTGCTCAGGCGTTTGCAGCGGAAATGGACCCGTATCCCCTGTAGGGTGGCGTCAGCAATAATTTCTTTGCTGTTGCTGATGGCTTCATGACCCCGGGCATCACTGACTTGGTCAAAATGGAGTTGCTGTAGAGAAGAATCAATGCTTCGGATGACGGAGGGGAAGACAGATTTGCGATCCGGTCCGATGGTCAACAGCTGAACCTGGTTTTTTAAGTCGGTGAGAATGTGTTCCAGCTGTTCGGGCCGCTGAACCAAATGGCGCGTTTGGTCATTATGAGTCTTGCGGTCTTTAAAAAAATTGAGAAAGGCCATGAGGGATGGCGTGATCTGTAGAAAGTTAGGGTAGAGGATAGCTGATGCTCAGCCCTTTTGTCAGGCTTTTACGCTGGTAAAAGAGGTGGCGTCAGGTTGGGCAATGCCGGTTTTACCATAGGTTTTGGTGGTATTGCTGGGCTGCGTGAGGATATCCAGGGCCATCTGGGTTCGCTGTTGTCCGAGTTGAATAAGGCCGCCGTTGAGGCGATTTTGTACTTCAAGCTGACGTGTGGTTTCCAGAAGCGCTTTCCAAACGCCTACAGCAGTGGGCGCATGGGTATGAATAAAATCCTCAATGGATTTTTTGTTGTCCTGTAAGCCGTGGTCAGATAGGAGCTCCGCGCGCTCAATGGCGTGTTGGGTCATGGTTTGGAGCAGGGCAATTTTCTGCTGGGTAATGGTTTCCAGCTGATCGGATTTGGTCTGTTGCAGGGCGGCCTGTTCCTGTTTTAAGCAGTCGAGCAACTCTTCGGTACTCGCCAACTCGGTGCGTAGCTTTGTTTCAAATGTAGCGCCAATGGTCATGATGATTAAACCAGCAATCTCTCCATATCCAGCATCCTCGAAGCGATCTTCTCTGGATCAAAAGGATAGTCGCCACGTTTTAGGGCGTCACGAACAGCCTCAATTTTTTCACGATCGATCCCGGAAGCACCTGCGATCTGCTGTCCTAGTGCACTCATTTCCGTTCCAGTGCTAGTGAGGCTGACACGGTCTTCTTGGCCATTGTCCTTGGGGCCAGTTACTGTGGTTTTGGTTTCGGTGGGTTTTGTCCCGGGACTAGGGCTGATCGTACTACCGCCAACTTTGTTGATATCAATGTTCATCTGACTACCTGCCTAACTTTAATTTAGAGACTCCCGATCTTTTAGTCGGCAGTCTGAAAAGAAACTTTAGTTCTTATTTCTGGTAATGGTACGCATTGTATTGGCTCACTGCATTTCCACCAAGCCGGGTGAACGAATAATACCCTCTACCTGTTTTTTTGAGCTGAGATTGCGTACGGCAACCCGATCACCAATGCTGCCATGACCCAAGGCCTTGCCTTTCATACGAACCTCAATGCCGCCAATGCGACTGATCAGGGTGACCATATTGCCGTATTTGACGGCTTTGGGGGTGAATAACATGCTTTTTTTGAGAATGGTATTGCGACGGACATCGCGGCGCAACTGCTGGCCAATAATCAAGTCGGACTGTTCAAAGAAATCTCCATATACTTTACTACTATCTATATGGAGGTGGCGAAGGTCCTTAGCCTGGAGAATCTCGCCACGGGACAGGTGGCGATTTGAGACCATGACGTTCAGTGTACGGCGGATGTTGACGGGAACAAAAAGTGACCAAGTGGGATCATCGCAGCGGACGCCTACGGTCGTTCGTCCCAGGGGGCGGAAATTTGGTGGTTCAAACCCCTGTAAGGATTGGTGACAAGAGGGCATGGACAGATGATCGTCCAATGGGTGGGGGGTGATGTCAGCTGGTGAGTCTGGGTTGTCCAGTCGTTGCTGAACGTATTGAATTGCTGCCTCATGAATGCTGCTGTGGCTTTGCTCTTCGGCAATTGAGCTGGTGCAGAAAAGCAGCAGTATGCTGCCGACTAAAGTTATATCTCGAAAGTGTCTGTACATGGCTGTGGCTCTGGTAAGAAAGCTTTGGAAGCATTTAGCGAAAACTGTGCCAAAATGATAGTGCGTGTTTTCCGCACTTCCTGCCAGAAGGCTATGTAGAATAGGGTAGTGCGGTTGATGGTTTGGGTTTTATGGCTTCACGCTGCGTACCTAGGCCAATTTTTTAGGAGTCGCTTGTTATGTCCAGTATTCTCGATGGGGTTGATCTGCGAACTCAGTTGGCGGGTGCCAACCGTTTGGAGCTCCTATTATTCCGGTTGACTGGAAAGCAGCTGTTTGGGATCAACGTTTTCAAGGTGCAGGAGGTGATTCAGTGTCCCCCTCTGACCAAAATGCCCAAAGCCAGCCCCGTCGTTCGTGGCATAGCCAATATGCGTGGTAAGACACTGAGCGTCATGGATTTGTCCATGGCCATTGGCGGCCCTCCCCTGGGGGACGTCAGTGCTGGTTTTGTCATCGTGACCGAATACAACAGTGCCATTCAGGGTTTTTTGGTGAGTTCGGTGGATCGCATCATCAATATGAACTGGCAGGAGATCAAGCCACCGCCCAAGGGTGCAGCTGCCAGTAGTTATATGACGGCTGTGACAGAGGTGGATAAGGAGTTGGTTGAGATCATTGATGTTGAAAAGGTCTTGGCTGAGCTTCTCGGTACTGATGAACTCGTTAATCCTGATCTCATTGGCGATAATCAGGGTGATTTTGAACAGCATGTTCTGGTGGTGGATGATTCCGTTGTGGCCCGCCGTCAGGTAACCCACGTGTTGCAGCAATTAGGGGTGAACTATACCGAATGTTCCAATGGCCGGGAGGGATTGGAACAGCTTCGTGCTTGGCGTGATGAAGGCAAAAATCTCAAGTCCTGGCTGGCATTGGTGATTTCAGATATTGAGATGCCCTCAATGGATGGTTATTCGTTATCGGCGACCATTCGAAAAGAGCCTGGCATGGAAGACCTCTATATCATTATGCATACCTCGATGAGTGGGGTATTTAACGAGAGCATGGTGGCCAAAGTGGGGGCCAATCAGTTCCTCTCCAAGTACGACCCCAACGAGCTGGCCAAAGCCATACAGGCGCGTCTGGAGGCGCATCGCGAAGAATTTGCCAATGCCTGAGTCTAAATATCCCTTTCAGGCTCATGCAACTCTGTTGGTTCAAGAATACGCAGAGTTGCGCCAATATTTAGAAAAGGCCAGCGGTATTGTGCTGGGAGAGAACAAAGAGTATCTGGTCTCCAGCCGCTTAGGTAAGCTGTTGCGTGAGTACAAACTGGATAGCTATAGCGAGTTGGTGCAGGCTCTGAAGAGAGGCGTCAATCAGCGCCTGCGCACTGCTGTCATTGATGCCATGACTACCAATGAGACCTTCTGGTTTCGTGATCCTGCGCATTTTCGCTTGTTGGAAGATATCTTGCTGGCACGCAAGAAGAGTGAGATGTCGGCAGTTCGCATCTGGTCTTCGGCCTGTTCTTCTGGTCAGGAGCCTTTTTCCCTCAGTATGTCCATTGATGACTTGCGCAAACAGAAAGGATTCAGTAGCCGCGTGGAAATTGTCGCGACCGATTTGTCGGAACGCATTCTGGCGGAAGCGGCCAAGGGCATCTACTGCGGCTTGTCCCATGTGCGGGGCTTAAATGATGAATTACGGCGCCGGTATTTCATGCCCAATGGTGATTGTTCCGAGGTGCGTCCCGATCTCAAGCGGGCAGTGAGCTTTCGTAAACAGAACCTGATGGATTCCTATGGTGGTTTGGGTC
>JBNKLG010000082.1:0-12700 GCA_050292235.1 Sedimenticolaceae bacterium
GTAATAGCAGTCCTTCACCTAAACGCAGCCCCATACTGTATAAAATAAAGAATAACACCCGGTCACTGAGTTTACGGGTTGACATAAACAGCTGATAAGCGTCATCCTGAGTGACAATATCAGGGATGCGAGTGGATTTGGGTGGTTTAATTATGGGAATATCGACCCAGTCTTTCTTCAACACATGGGTATAGAAAAATTTCAGGCCATAAAGCTCCAGCTTAACCGCACTCCAGGACAGGTTCTCCAGCAGTTCATGGAAATAGTCCAATAACTGATGTTCACTGAGATGTTCAAGATTGTGGTCAAAATACTGACCAATGCGTCGAATGGCACGCGCATACGCATCGATTGTTTTGGGTTGTAAACCCTTGAGTTTTAAATGTTTGCAATGTAAATCATAATTTTGCTTGAATTTTTCGGCAGTTGATGTTTTCATTGGCTTGTAAGCTCTTTCTGTTGATTGAAGAGACTACAATTTACCTGCTTATATCAGTAAAAGGTAATTTAAGGGCTTACACTTTGAATTATAAGATGACGGGAATGTTCTGCCGCGAAGCGGCTCCGTCCAACAAGCACTTTCAAAGGACTCGCAGCAGCTCCGTGCTACTTCGGTTAGAGCCGGGGCGCGAACCTTTGAAGTAAGACATTATAAGCAAAAGTAAGCACGTCTATGAATGTTGTCAGAATCACAAATAAAATTGCACTAACAACCGTAGTGCTTCTAATGTACTGGGTGTTTATTTTTGTCAGTTCTACGGTCTTTGGGTTTAAGGTGTTTAGAGAAAATATGACTGAAATGTTCCTGCTTAGTATTTTGGGAATATTTGCAATCTTATCTGGCGCCATTATTCTGAATATTATGTTTAATTTAACGGCCATTGCTGATGGTCGTGTAAAAGAAGAACAAAAATCAAGTGGCATCCCAAAGCTGGTCGTAACGGCGTTTATTGGTTCGTTGGCCGTGATTTTTGTTCTCCTATATGCTGGCGATTTAGCAACATCAAAAAAGAAAGAAAGCTACCTAGTGTCTGCGGCATCTGATTTGGTAAAAGAGCAAAAAGATATAGTGCATAGACTGGCTGATTACTCTTTCTCCCGTGAATACATTGAACGCGCTAGTCAAGACATTAAAGTGCTGAGCAAAGTAGAAGAGAAGTTTCCGAGGGTTACGGTAATAACCAAGGATAAAATTGATGGTAAAGAGTTTTTGTTGGGGTTCTCTAGTTATTCTGGGCTTGGCAAAGATGAAGAAGCTAAAAAGGCCGATTACATTTTGAGCACCTCCAGCGAGGAAAGAAAGTACCTACACTCTGTGCTTGATGGCAAAATATCCAAGCACCGCTTTTCTGCAAATGATGGTAGGTACGAAGTGTACTATCCAGTAAAAGCCGAAAACGGAAATATTGTAATCCATCTTTCTCAACACAGCAGATATGGAAAAATTGGCTCATAACAATCAGCTGCACTGGACTCCGCAAACTGTCGCGATTTTTGCTCGCGCAAAAATACGCGCCAATTTGCTCCGCCAGTGAGCTAAGCGTTAGGGCCAGAAATGATACCAGCGGGATACATGGCTAAGCACGTTGCAGTACGGCCAGATTGGTTAAAAGCCGATCATGTGAATGATGTCTATTCAGTTAGCAACTGTGTCTCGGATGATTTTGCTGATTACATTAATTTCTGGAAACATAATGGCTACTGGCTCTTCAATTCGCCAGAAGCTATTCAAGAAGTTGCTTTGGAACACTCTATAACCCTCAAAGACACAAAACTGTTCTTTTATGAAGTATATGAGCTTGAGTACGATGAAGACGAAAAATCATGGAATCAATTCACTCCTGAGTCATCATTTGAAACTCAAGTCCGTCAACCTGACGCAAAGAAACTAGAGGGATATGACGTAGTTACGTTCTATGTTCACACAAGCCCTGAATGCTCGCCATTGTCATGTAATTCTCTCTCCGTAGAGATTGAAACAAACGAACATTGCTTATTGCCTTCATTTGAAAGGGCAAAAGAATTATTAGAGGAAGGTAAGTTTGAAAACTCGGAACCCGGGCCATACAGGATTTTTGCCGTATATTCTGTGCAATGGCCCTAACCAGCGCCTCCAGGTGACGCCAAAACCGCTGCGCGCTTTTGTCGCACCTGAGGCGGGTCGTTAGGCACAATGATGAAAACACATCATGGACTTAAGCCGGCAACTTTCTGGGCAATCGTCCTCATGGCGGCGCTTTGCGTAATTTTAGAAATCATTGCGAACCATATGCAACCGAGCCTGGGCGTTGCTCGAGCGGGTCATAGGGTCAGGTCTTGAATCGTGAATTTTCCGACCGCCGAATAATTTTGTGCGTCTGCAAATTCTATGCGTAGCGATCCTGCCATAGCTAGCTAGTATAGACCTAAAACAACAGAATTCAAGATTCAAGACTTGACCCCAGGCTCCTAGACTTGACCCCAGGCTCCTCGTGACCCCAGGCTCCTCGTCATGGCAGACCTCTGCGGTTAGACTTTTACGACCAGAAAGAGATCATCCGGCGGTCTCGTCTACTTACAGAGCCACGATCCAAAGGGATTGGCACCATCCCGTTCGACCTGGTCGGATGATGCAGATGACGGGGGCGGCATTTCAGGTTCGAGTGAACTTGCAAACAAGTCACTGACCCCAGGAGCCACTCCCCCGTCAAGACAAAGAGTAACTGGTTACCTTCCCTCTGTCAGCCTGCAAATCCGATGGTAGACTCTTAGGCTCTTGACCCTTAGACTCTCTCTTATGCTCTATTAAGCTCTTGATTCTAAGCGATATTGCCGGGATTGCCATCTTGTTTTATGGCTCTGCACTCTGTTGCGGATTCACGATGATGAGGTGGTTGATAGCCCATCGGGTTGGCCGCCATAATGCTCGATTTGAAGTTGCGGTCTTTACGGTTCATAAACTATGCGCTATTGCAAATGGCTTCTGCTACTGGTGTTTATTGGTCTGTTTGGCTGCACGACCATTCAGCGTAGTGTTCATATGTACAGTAGTGAGTCCCTTTCGCCACTGACGTTTCATTACAAAGATGGCGGTTCAAGCCTCTACTATTCCTTTGGTGTTGGGAATGACTCTGCGCCGGATACCGCGCTCTTTTTCTACGGCGTGACAGGATGTCCCAGTTGGAAATCTGTGATGCCGGGCTATGTCGCTGGTCTCAGGGTTAGCGCTCGTGTCTTTGTCCTGAATAAGCGTTTTGTGGCAGACAGATCCATGGGGATGTTGGATTGTGGTAAGCCCTTTCATCTGGCCAATAACCCTCGTCAGTGGGTGGCCGATTACGCTGAGTTCATCAGGATGCAATTGCATAGCAGCTCAACGCCATTCAAGCAGGTCGTGTTGGTTGGTGTGTCAGAAGGGGCTGGCATAGCCGCCAAAGTCGCTGGAGAGCTTCCAGAGGTCACCCACCTTGCGATCATCGGTAGTGGCGGTTACACCATGCGAAAATCACTGGTCACGCTGAAAGAGAGGGGTGCCATCTCTTTTGATGTCGAGTCAGGCTGGAAAAGAATAGCGGCAGATCCCCGTAGTATCGAAAAGTCCTGGTACGGGAACCCTTATCGTTGGTGGTCTGATGTGATGGATCTGGATCCGTTGCCAGTGTATCTCAAGCTGGATATCCCCATCCTCGTTGGTATCGGCGAGAAGGATGAGAGTGTGCCGGTTGAGTCAGCGCTCTATCTGGCCTCGGCATTCAAGCGGGCGGGAAAAACCAACCTGATGCTCAAGATTTACCCAGGCTCGGATCACCGACTCAGTGCCGGTGGGGTTTCCCATCGTGATGAATATTTTGCGGAGCTTTCTCGTTTGCTGAGGCGATGAGCGCCTGAATCTCTGCTTCAAGCGCCCTGGCTTTATGCTTTTTGTTTTTCATTTTCTTTTCAGCCTTATGGACGAGGTATACCCCTGTTGATGCCCCAATGAGAAATGCCAGGGGGTTGGCTATCGCCATAATGCCTGGATATCTGAGCAGATAGTCGGTTCCGACGGTTAGCATGAGTGCCACGATCAAGAGGATGGAGGCCAGTACGCCACCTCCAAAGGTGCAGAGAAGATACTTCGCGATGATAAAGAGGGGTCTCATGGTCAGGGATCTATCGTCCTTAGCCGGATACCGATGGGTCAGCAAAATATGAGCATAGTGATCGAGCGATTGTCCAGCGTTCAGGCTCATTGGGTTGGTTGGGGCCTGTCCTATCCCGCCTGAAATGGTAGAATCCTCTCCTTTTAAAAGGGATTAGGGGATTAGAGGGGGTTAGGGTCAGGTCTTGAATCTTGAAATCTATTGTTTTAGGTCTATACTAGCCAGCTATGGCAAGACCGCTACGCATAGAATTTGCAGGTGCACTGTATCATCTGACTTCACGGGGTGACGACCGCGAGGCGATTTATTTATCAAACGCGGATCGGGAGTGTTGGCAGGAAGTCTTCGCTGAGGTCTGCCGCCGGTTTAATTGGGTTTGCCACGCCTACTGTCTGATGGGCAACCACTACCACTTGCTGGTAGAGACCCCGGAAGGGAATTTGTCTGAAGGCATGCGCCAGTTAAACGGCGTATATACCCAGCGTTTCAACCGAGCCCACGGAAGAGTCGGGCATATTTTTCAGGGGCGCTACAAAGCGATATTGGTAGACAAAGAAAGTTACCTGCTGGAATTGGCCCGCTATATTGTGTTGAACCCGGTCAGGGCGGGTATGGTGAGGTCAGCGAAAGACTGGCCCTGGAGCAGCTATAGGGCGACAGCGGGGTTTGAGACGCCTTATCCTTGGCTGCAAGTTGACTGGGTGTTGAGCGCGTTTACTCGTCGACGCCAGACCGCTTGCGAGCGTTACCGCGCCTTCGTTTCCCAGGGTAGAGGTCAGTCGGCTCCCTGGGAGGAACTCAAAAACCAAGTATTTCTGGGGAATGATAAGTTTGTGGAAAAAATGCAAACACTCATCGACCCAGGCAAGCGGTTGGATGAGGTGCCATTAACCCAAAAGCGCGGCGTTGCGAAATCACTTGACAACTATAAGCGAGAATCAGCGACCCGCGATGAAGCCATAAACAAGGCCTATCAAAGCGGCGATTACAAGATGGTGGAACTGGCGGATTACTTTGGTTTGCATTATTCATCGGTGAGTAAAATTATTCGGCGGTCGGAAAATTCACGATTCAAGACCTGACCCTTAAGCCTGTGACCCTTAAGCCTGCTTAAGCTCTCTGATGTGAGTACGACGATGATCTATACCCATGTGCTGAACAAGCTGGGGGTGACGGTGCAGAGTCCGGTGGATCGGTTGCGGTTGGAGTCATGATCTTGGTGGATGCGTTGCACTTCGGCTCTGGCATCCTGCTTCGCCCTACCTCCTGCATCCATGCAGTCGTATCCATCCTACACCTGCTTTTGCATTTTTTACCTGATTTCAATTTTGTCTGGGCCAGGTTGTGGCGCTCTGTTGGCTGAGTATGCCTGAGGCCGAATCCTTGTGATGTGCTCCAAGGCAAAGGCTACGCTCTGCCTCAAATTCCCCTCCGCCCCCACACTCATCGACTGAAACAACTCAAACGCATACCCTCGAATGGCCAGCAGATAACAGGGCGGGGGCGGTTCGTTGAAGAAGTCCTCATAGGTAGCCAGTACCGATTGGGGGCCGATGGCATGGGTGGAGAAGGTGATTTGGTTGCTGGGTGCAATAGGGCCGAAGTGGAAGGGGGCTTCGGCATCAAGGCTGGCGTCGATGAAGATCACTTGTTGCCGATCCCGCAGATCCAGGGCGTGTTCGATCTGGAGCTGGAAATCGGTCAGGCACTCGACCTGATTGGGGTTGAGCTGGGGGGCGATGCGTTCGAGGAAGGTTGGTCCCAGGGCATCATCGCCGCGAGAGGGGTTGCCGTAGCCGAACAGCAGGATGGGGGCTTTGGTCTCAGGTGTCATCAGGTGGGGCAAAAGCCTCCGTTCTGATCGGGGCCAAAAGCGCTGTCGTCGTCCAGTGGCATGAGTTGTCCTTTGGTGTCGCGGTATTTGCGATCCACTGCCTTGCCGTCGGCGTCGATCAGTTCCACGGCCAGAGGCATTTTGCCCAGGGCATGGGTGGCGCAGGAGAGGCAAGGGTCGTAGGCACGGATGGCGACTTCGATCTGGTTCAGCAGGGGTTCGGTGAGCTCTTTGCCGCTGAGTTCGTCGGCGGCCACGCGGCGGATCGATTCGTTCATCGCCTGGTTGTTGTTGGTGGTGGAGACGATGAGGTTGCAGCGTGTTACCAGACCATCGTCATCGATCTCGTAATGGTGGAAAAGGGTGCCCCGTGGAGCCTCGATGACACCGATGCCTTTGGGGCGCATCTCGCCTTTCCGGCGCAGGTCATGGCCCAGGATATCAGGGTCGTTGAGCAGATCCTGGATGACCTCAGCGGCGTGAAGCAGTTCGATCATGCGCGCCCAGTGGTAGCCCAGGGTGGCCTGTACCAGCCCGCCATCGGCAAAGGCTCGGAAGGTCTGCCGCTCGGCCTCGGCCAGGGGGGTGTTGATTCGGTCGCAGTTGTTGACCCGTGCCAGGGGGCCGACCCGGTACCAGCCGTTCTCTTTGCCCTCGCTGAGCAGATAGGGGAATTTCATGTAGCTCCAGTTTTTCACCTGCTCGTGCAGGTGGGTCTCGTACTGGCGGTAATCCACGTGGTCGAAGATAAGCGAACTGTCGGCCCGGCGGGCGCGCAGACCACCGTGGTAGAGCGCCAGGCTGCCGTCGGGCTCCACCATTGACATCAGGCTGGTCTCCATGGTGGCGAAGCGGCGGCTGTGTTCGGCATCTTGCCGAAAAAGTTTCTCGGAGAGGGCGACGGCGGCTTTGGACCAGTCGATGATCTGTTCGATCTGCCTCAGCAGGTGGTCGCGTTCTTCCCGGCTCAGGGATTTGTTGACGCCGCCGGGGATGGCGCCGGTGCCGTGGATGCGTTTGCCCGCAGTGAAGTGGATGATCTCCTGGCCATATTTACGCAGCAGCACGCCCTGTTTGGCGATCTCCGGGTGTTCGGCCAGAACGCCGATGATGTTGCGATGGGCCACGGCATCGTCGAAGCCGAACAGCAGGTCGGGGGAGGCCAGGTGGAAGAAGTGCAGGGCATGGGACTGCAGGGTCTGGCCATAGTGCATGAGGCGACGGATCTTGTCCGCCGTGGGGGTGAGCTGATCGACCCCCACCAGTTGGTCCACCGCTTTGGCAGCGGCCAGATGGTGGCTGACCGGGCAGATACCGCACAGGCGCTGCACCAGTACCGGCATCTCCCAGTAGGGCCGGCCCTGGATGAATTTTTCAAAGCCGCGGAACTCGACGATGTGCAGTCGCGCCTGCTGCACCTGGTTCTCTTCATCCAGCAGCAGGGTAACCTTGCCGTGGCCCTCGACTCGGGTGATGGGTTCGATGGCCACGCGCCGGAGCCCTTGTGGGTTAATGGCGGTTTCCAGGGCAGTTGGGGTATCGGTCATGGCAATATCAATCGTAATGAATCTGGCGGTAGGCATATTCGATGGGCTGGCCGGAGAGCAACTCTTCCAGGAAGCTCCAGATCATCTCGGGCCGGGGCGGGCAGCCGGGCAGAAAGTGGTCGATTTTGACGACCTCGTGCAGGGGGTGAACTTGGCTCAGCAGCAGGGGGATTTCCGGGTCGCTGGGGATCTTGGGATTCTCCACGCCCACCCCGTGGAGGTAGGCCTCGTCCAGACATTGGCTCAGGCTGTAGTGGTTGCGCATGGCAGGGATGCCACCGGTGATGGCACAGGCCCCCATGGCGACCAGGATCTTACAGTGACGGCGGAATTCGCGCAGCACCTCGACGTTTTCGGCGTTGCAGACGCCGCCTTCGATGATGCCCACATCGCAGTCGCCGATCTCCTTGATGTCGGTGATGGGGGTGCGGTCAAATTCCACCAGTCCGGCCAGGGTGATGATGCGCTCATCAATATCCAACAGGGCCATGTGACAGCCAAAGCAGCCGGCGAGGGAGGCGGTAGCGACACGTGGCTTGCTCACGAGCGGGTCTCCGGATGGTCCGATACATCCCCCACAACGCTGACGGGTTTGCGGTCATAAAGGCGCTGGCCGATGGGGGTCTCATAGCCCTTGTGTTTGGGCAGGATGGCGCCAACCGGGCAGACGTGGGCTGCCTTGTCGCTGGCATCGAAATCGCTGTCGCCCAGTTTGCCACTGTCAGAGTTGATGGTGAGGTGGGCGCCAATGCCCCGGCCACCGATGGCAAAAACGTTCTTGTTATCCTTGTCCCGGCTGGCCCGCACGCAAAGCGCGCAGAGGATACAGCGGTTGAAATCGATGGCAAAGTCGGGGTGGCTGGCATCCACCTCGCGCAGGGGGTAAAAATGGGTCAGTTCCGGGGCCAGCATGCCGCAGTGATAGGCCACGGCCTGTAACTGGCAGGCGCCACTTTTCTCGCAACCGGGGCAGATGTGATTGCCCTCGACAAAGAGCATCTGCAACAGGGTGACACGATTGGCCTTCAGCTCGCTGGTGTCGTTTTCCACCTCAATCTGATCCTGGGCAGGTGTGGTGCAGGCGGCCACCTTGCGGCCATTGAGTTTGACCGTGCAGAGGCGACAACTGCCGTGAGGTCGGAATTCAGGGTTATGACAGAGATGGGGGATATAGACGCCAGCCTCCAGGGCAGCATCCATGATGGTCTGCCCCTCGGTGAAGGGGATTTTGTGTCCGTCGATGGAAAAGTGTTTGATCATACGCCGCTTCCCGAAATGTGAGCTCCGGCATCGTTGCGACCGGTGATGCGACGCGCCTCCTCGACAGCGCCATCAAGATCGAAAGCCGGTTCAAACTGGCTGTGCCGCAAGTGCTGTTCCACCAGGTTGGGGAAATGTAACAGCAGATCCAATACCGGATTGGAGGCTGTGGCGCCCAGGCCGCAGTGGCTGGTCTGGCGCATCAGCATGCTGATTTTGCCCAGGGTGTCGAGATCGATGCCGGTGGCATGTTTCACCCTCAGCTTGTTCAGACGCTTTTGCAGCAACGAAGTGCCGACCCGGCAGGGGGTACAGAAACCGCAGCTCTCATGCACGAAGAAATCGGCAAAGTTGCCCACCACTTCCAGCAGGTCGCGCTCTTGATTGAAAATCATGAAAGAGCCACCGGTGCCCAGGTCCTCATAGGCCAGGGTGCGGTGGAATTGGCTTGGGGGAAGCAGGTACCCCGCTGCTCCGGCCACCTGAACCGCCTGGGTGCTTTCTGCCCCGCAGGCCTCCAGGATGGTGCGGATGCTGGTGCCCCAGGGGAATTCGTAGATACCGGGGCGGGTGCAATCCCCAGAAACACTGATGAGTTTTGTGCCCGTAGACTCTTCTGTACCACGGGACCGGAACCAATCGGCACCCTGTTGGGCGATGAGGGCAGCAGCGATGAAGGTTTCGACGTTGTTGACCACTGTGGGGCGTCCCAGATAACCGCTGGTGACCGGGAAGGGGGGGCGAATGCGTGGGTTACCCCGCTTGCCTTCGAGGGATTCGATCAGGGCGGACTCCTCTCCGCAGACGTAGGCACCGGCACCCAGGTGAACCTGGATGTCGAAGTGCGAGCCCAGGCGCTGTTCCTGACGGGCCTGCTCCAGGCTGGCCTCAATGCCTTCCAGCAAATAGAGGTATTCACCACGCAGATAGATAAAGCCGGTTTTGGCCCCCAGAATGCCAGCGCAGAGGCTCATGCCCTCAATCAGATGGCCCAGATAGCTGTGCAGCAGAACCCGATCCTTGAAAGTGCCGGGTTCGCCCTCATCGGCATTGCAGACCACGACTGGATCGCCACCGGCCTCACGGCAAAAACGCCATTTTCTGCCGGTAGGGAAGCCTGCTCCGCCGCGACCACGCAGGCCGGATGCCTCGATCTCTTCCAAGAGGCTTTCAGCGTCCTTTTTCGCCAGGATCTTCAAGACAGAACCTGGGGCGAGAGGTGTCTCCAACAGCAGGTCTTTGCGTTGGATATGGTCCTCAACCTGGAAGAAGGCCGTTGGCCATTGCTCGAGGGGTTGCCCAGCCTCTACCAGCTCAGCGATCTGACCGATGCGCATGTGGTCGAGCTGGGGAATGGCCCGGCCATTGACCAGTGCGGCGGGACCCTGATCACTCATGCCGGTGCAGGAGGTGAAGCCCAGGCTGACCCGGTTATCGCTGCGGGTTGTGCCGGGAGGGCAACTGAGGCTGGTTGCCAGTTGGGCCATGAGTTCATGATTACCCTGCATGCGATCAGTGATGTTGTCGCTGAGCAGGATGTCGAACTGGCCCCGCGGGTGGTGATGCAGGAAGCTATAGAAATCGATGACACCTTCGATGTGGGCCAGGGGCAGATCGAGTCTGGATGACAGGTGGCCAATGGCGGCTTTAGGAATGTGGGAGAAGCGCTGTTGCAGTTGGATCAAGATCTGTAACAGGTTGGCAGGCGCCTGTTGCCACGCAGTCAGAAGATCGTCAGTGGTCTTGAGAATGTCGGGATCGGCCATACGGGACGTTGCCTTTTTTCGTGAGTATAGATGGTCACCACAATTCTGGCATAGGAACAGGGCCTATGCTGAGTTTTTGTTGAGGATAATTATATTAATAATCAATGATTTGATAATATTCCGTTTGGCGCGTTATTTTGGCTGATGGCCGGGTAGCCACCAGTATTGGTCCTCTGCTTGGAGCTCGAGCACCGGGCAGCCGTAGAGTGCTTCCAGGGTCTCACGGTTTAGCTGTTCGCTGGTAGACCCTGTTTGCCAGCTGCCGTCACCCCTTAGCAACAGGATGTGATCACAGAGCTGTCGGGCCAGATTGGGATCGTGCAGGCTCATGAGGCAGGTACGGCCCTCATGGGTGAAATGGGCTGTCAGGCGTTGGCAAAGGTCGGTTTTGCGGCAGGGATCGAGATGGTTGTCCGGTTCGTCCAGCAGGGCGATATCGGGATTCTGTAGCATCAGGGCGGCCATGGCCAGTCGCTGGCGTTCACCGCCGGATAAGAGGGTGATGGGCTGTTGCGCCAGGGGTGTCAGCTCGAAACCCTCCATCAGCACTGCGATCCGGTTCTGCTCAGCAACACCGGCCTCTCCCCAGCTCCAACCCCAGAGACCACGATGGGGGTGAAAAGCTGCGCTCAATGTTTCATGCACACTGAGGGGGAATCGATCGCTGGGCTGCTGCAACAGAATGCCAATGCGTTGGGCCAGATGACGCCGGGGGATCTGGGACAGGGGCGTGCCATCCAGATAGATGCTGCCAGCGCTGGGCGTGATCAGCCTGGCCAGACTGTGTAGCAGCGTGCTTTTGCCACTGCCATTGAGTCCGAGCACACCCCAGCACTCACCCGACGCAATCTCCAGGTCCAGATCCTGGTAGAGCGGCTTTGCACCGAAGTGCTGAGAGAGTTTTCGGATACTGAGCATCAGCGTCGCTGCAATAGATAGAGGAAGAGTGGCACGCCAATCAGTGCCGTCAGAGCACCCAGGGGCAGTTCTGCCGGGGCGATGAGGGTGCGGGCCAGCGTGTCGGCCAGCAATACCAGACTGGCCCCGAGCAAAACTGATCCGGGCAACAGCCAGCGGTGATCGTTGCCCCCGGCCAGACGAAACAGATGCGGGGCAATCAGGCCGACAAAACCGACATTGCCTGCCAGGGTGACGGCGCTGGCGGTGAGCACCGAGGCCAGCAGAAAGACGGCAATGCGCAGATAGCGTACTTCTACCCCCAGAGCGGTGGCCTGCCACTCCCCCTGTAATAGCAGATTGAGTTGTGGGGCCAGCCACAGGCCAAGTCCCACTCCGGTTAGCAGGATCAGCCCCGCAATGCCGGGCCAGCGCACCTGGGCCAGATCGCCCATGAGCCAGAACAACATGCCGGGCAGCTGCTGGGCCGGGCTCAGAGCCAGAATCAGGTTTACCAGCGCACCCCAGGCCGCCGCCATGACGATTCCGGTCAGCAGCAGACGCTCGGTGGTGGCGCCCCGAACGGCATTGAGGCTGAACACCAGCAGAATGGCGATGAAGGCTCCCAGTGCCGCCACCAGGGTCAGGCCGGGTTCTCCCAGATTGAGCAGGAGTCCGATGAGTGCTCCGGTACTGGCACCACCGGAAACCCCCAGGATATAAGGGTCACCCAATGGATTGCGCAACAGGGCCTGGATCAGCGCGCCGGATAGGGCCAGCAGTCCGCCACAGACGAAAGCACCCATGGCGCGGGGGAGTCGGATCTCCTGTAGTAGCTGTTGGGATAGCGGATTCCCTGAGCCCCAGAGTGCGGTCCAATCCAGGTTGATGGGGCCGCTGAGCAGGGCCAACAGCAGACTCAAAACGGCCAGGCCGCCCAGACCCATCAGTAGGCGGGCAGGGGAGGGGCTCATTCCCGGAGTGAGATCAGCGGCCAGCCATGCAGCTGCGCATGTTGGGTCAGTGTCTCGTCCGCATCCACAGCTACGGGGTAGGCGACCTGCTTTAGCAAAGGGATGTCGTTGTGGGAATCGCTATAGAAATGGCTGTTCGCGAGGTCATGGGGATGTTGCTGCAACCACGACTGCAGCCGGGTGACCTTACCCTCTTGAAAGCAGGGGATGCCGGCGACCTGGCCGCGGGAGATCCTTCCGGAGACGGCGTCGTTGGAAGCGCCGACTTGGACATTATCCGCGGCAATTGGGGCAGTCGCCG
>JBNKLG010000083.1:0-12416 GCA_050292235.1 Sedimenticolaceae bacterium
CCCCATGCCATTGGGCAACATGTGACGAAACAGGATCGATGACAGCGGCAGCCCCGCCGCCTCTGCCGCCTGAACGAAGTCCTGTTTCCGCAAACGCAGAAACTCGGCGCGCACATAGCGGGCATAGCCAGGCCAACTGGTAATGCCGATGATCACCATCATGATATAGAGACTGCGACCAAAAAAGGCGACGAAGGTCAGCAGCAGAAAAAGAGTCGGCACCGCCTCGAAGATCTCCACCAGCCGCATCCCCAACATATCGACCACACCGGAGAAGTAGCCCATCAGGCCGCCGATGATCACCCCCAGCACCATGGCGATGCCAGTGGCGACAAAGCCGATCCCCAGGGCGATGCGCGAGGCGTGGATCATGCGGCTCAATACATCCGCCCCATTTTGCTCGGTGCCAAACCAATGGGTACGGCCCTGGCTGGACAGTGGCGGCTCCAGTCCGGTCTCACCTCGGTCACGCTGATAATCCTTGGGAGAGTAAGGCACTGGCGCATGGATCACCCAATCGTAGCGACCCTCGGCCTCCGCCACCCGGTACTGCTCGTAGATCACCAGCTTGGGTGGTGAGATGCTGACATAGACCAGCACAGTGCTAACGCCCAGCAGAATCACCAGGGAGAGGAGTTTGCGCGCCACCGACCAGCGCAATGGCAGCAAAATCAGCACGCCAAAGAAGGCGATCAGAAAAAGCACATCCTCCGGCAGCAGATAGCTCAGCACCGGACTGGACCAGTGTCCCTGTTCACTCAACAGCAACGGAAAACTGCTGGCCAGAAAAGGGGCAAAGACCCCGGTCAAAGCCAGGATCCCCACCCAGAGCAGGCCCAGACGCGCCCCCGAGCGCACGAAAGTCTGGCCGAGGATGCGGCGCCAGTAGCTCTGCGGCCTGACCGACAGCTTAGTCATAGCTGACCCGCGGATCGGCCAGGGCATAGAGAAAATCAGCCAACAGGTAACCCAACAGGGTCAGCACGCCACCAATGAGGGTAATGGAGAGTACCAGCTCCCGGTCACGGGTCTGCACTGCCTCCACCGCCAGCTTGCCCATGCCATCGATGCTGAAAATACTCTCGACGATCACCGAACCCGCCAGCAGGCTCGGCAGCAGGCTGGCGGCTACCGTAATCAGCGGCAGCAGACTGTTGCGAAACACATGGCGCCAGAGAACCGCCCCTTCAGACAAACCTTTAGCCCGTGCGGTGCGGGCATAATCCGACAGCAGATTCTCCAGCACTGCGGTTCGGGTCAACTTGGCCAAACCGGCAAAACCACCGTAAGAGAGACAAACCACCGGCAGCGCCAGATGCCAGAGGCGGTCGAACAGAAAACCCCGAGTCCAGTCACCGCTCATGCCGATCAGGGCCAGGGCAATGCCCAATATCAGTCCACTGCTGAAAAAGAGCAGCTGGCGCAGCAACAGATAGTCGCTGCTGGCCACGCCAAAGGCGGTGGTCGCAAAGGCAGCGGGGATGAAGACCCAGAGAAAGAGAGACTGGCTGGCGGCGGGCAGCAGTTGAACCATAGCCAGCCCCAGCACAATCCAAGCCAGGGGCAAGAGCCCCATGCGCCAAGGCTTGGGGGCAGCAGCCAGAGCCAGCAAGCCACCGCCACCGAGCAGGATGCCGAGCAACAGCTTGGCCACATCCCAACCATTGGACCAGTGGGGCAGAAAGACCTGATCCAGCATCTGATGATCACTCAACCCGGCCGTCGGAAACCAGTGCCAATACTGTTCGTTAGCGCCAAAGCCGATCAACAGCACCCCGGCCAACATGGTCGGCACCGACCAGAGCCCCAGCATCACCACCCCGCTACTGACATCAAAGGATTTCCCCCGCTCCACCGCCGCGCGCACCCCCACCACCAGGGCCATCAGATAGACCAGGGGAATGCTCAGCACATTGAGCAGCAGAGTGATGGGCACCCGTTCAGCCAGCAAATCGGTCACCGGCCGGCCATAGCGAAAACTGCGGCCCAGATTCGAACCCTTGGTTAAAGAGAAGCCACTCAGATGGTTCTCTTCATCAAAGGTAAAACCCACGGGCGAGGCATTGTTGAGCCAACGCAGATACTGTTTCCAGGCAGGATCATTCAGGCCATAAAGTCGGTTGTAATAGGCCTCTATCTCTTTTTTCGCTTCCGGGTCCAGATTTTGTCCCTCAACCAGACTTTTCGCGCTGATGCCGCCCGGCGACGAGGCCATGACCACAAAGACCACCAGCGTGATGCCCAACAGCGTGGGAAACATCAACAGAAGGCGGCGCAGCAGATAGGTCAGCATGGACGATCAGCGTTGATAGCGTTGCTCTGCGGCGGGCACATAGTTTTCCATGGGCAGGTTACCCCAATTCAAACCCACCTTGGTCTTCGCCAGATTCTTGATGCGCCGATCAGTGAACAGCAGGCTTTTTCGGCGCATGAGGAAAGTATAGGGCTGATCCTGGAACAACTGCTTTTCAGCTGCCTGCCACAGAGGCATACGCTTCTCTTCATCTACGGTGGCCCGGGCCTGTTCAATCAATTGATCCAGCTCCGCGTTGCGATAGTGAATGGCATTGTTGCCGCCATCAGCGATCTGACTGCTGTGAAACATCTGATAAAGATCGGTTTCCAGTCCACTGGTCCAGCCCAGGGTCATGGCGTCGTAATCACGCTTTTTGATCAGATCCAGCATCACTGACCACTCGGTAGGTTTGGGCTGAAGCTGGATACCACTGCGGGCCAGCATATCCTTCAAAAAAAGCACCATACGACCGGTATCTTCATTGCCCTGGAAATAGACCAGCTCAAAGCTGAAAGGATTGCCCCCGACATCTTCCAGCACAGCATCACCATTGCGATCTTCAAAACCCGCTGCCTTCAGCAATGCCTTGGCTTTCTCGGGGTCGTAGGAGCGGGCCACAAGTTTGGGGTCATGTTGTTTGCTGTTGGTATTGAAGGGGCTGACCGCCACTTCGCCATAGCCCAGATAAATTTCTTCAATGATCTTTGTTCGATCCATCAGATAGGTCATGGCCTGGCGCACCCGGGGATCCGCAAAGCGAGTGGGCTTATCACCCCGTTGCTGATTCCAGCCGATATAGGCATAGCCAGCCACCGGACTCATGTATTCCCAATGTTCAGCCTTTTTGCTCAACTCCTGATCCGCCACCAACTTGCGATATTCGACGGGACGGGCGCTATAGCTGTCGATTTCACCATTGCGGAAGGTGGTCAGGCGGGCGCTGTCGTTCTCGATAATGCGCCACATGATGCGATTGAACGCTGGCTGCACCGGTCCCCAGTAGCGCGGATTGCGTTGCAGCTCTACCAGGCCTTTGTCGGGAGACCAGCTTTTGGGATCTTCCAGCCGATAGGGGCCTGAGCCAAGCAACAAACCTTTTGACTGATTAAAATCGTTAGGTTTACCCAGATAGGGTGCATAAAAATGCTTGGGCAAAATCGACAGGCCACCAGCCAGGGAGAGCGCGTTGAAGTAAGGTTCTTTGAATTGAAACCGAACTTTGAGCCGGTCCAGGGCCACAACCTTCTCGATCTTGGAATAATAGGCCCGCTCACGGGGCGCCTGTATTGCCTCGTTCATGATGAAATCGAAGGAAAAGACCACATCTTCCGCAGTTAATGGCATGCCATCAGAAAAGTTGAGCCCCTCACGCAAGGTAAAATCGAAGGTCAGTCCATCCTCACTCACCGTCCATGATTTGGCCAGCAGCCCATCCCAGGCCAGAGTGTCGGGATTGCGGACCAGCAGGCTCTCCAACACATAGCCCTGCACCTGGCTCGAATAGGCATCCTCAGAGATAAAGGGCGTTAGGGATTTCAGATTCACCGAGAAAGACTCAACCAGCCAATCCCCTTCCGCATAGTCTACCTTCTGGGTCGCGGCATAGGCCCGCTCAAAGGCTGCTGGCACCTTGGAAAATTGTGTCGGGGTTTGGACGGTCGAGACCCGGACACCTTGGCCGATCCGGCCCTCCAGGCTCCTCACCTGACCACCAATCTCACGCAGATCCTTGGCCTGCTCGCGCATCAGTTGTTCCATACCCGCCAGCTTTTGCCACTGCCGATCCACCATGTACATGGCCAGCAACAGCAGGATGAGTAGCAGTCCCAATCCACCGAAGTACAGAAAATCCCAACCTTTGAGGCGTTGTTGCATGGTTTGTTTTCCCAAATCTCGACTGGCGCATTATGGCAGAATGCGGTCTTTCCGTTTTGATTCGACAAGACATAAGGAACCACAGCATGGGTTTTCTGCAAGACAAAAAGATTCTCATCACCGGCATCGCCAGTGACCGTTCCATCGCCTGGGGCACCGCTGAGGCCATGGCCCGGGAAGGGGCACAGCTCGCCTTCACTTATCAGAACGAGAAGCTGAAGAAGCGCGTTGATGCCGCCGCCGAGAAGTTTGGCGCCAAGATCGTGCTACCGCTGGATGCGGCCGATGACGGCCAGATTGCCGATCTCTTCACCGAATTGGGCAAAGAGTGGGATGACCTGGATGGTATCGTCCACGCCATGGCCTTTGCTCCTCGCGACCATCTGGAAGGGGGCTTTCTCGACAACCTGACCCGCGAGGGCTTCAGCCAGGCCCACGACATCAGCGCCTACACCCTGGCTGCCCTGGCCAAGGCCGGTCAGCCGATGATGACCGGGCGCAACGCCTCAATCGTGACCATGAGCTATCTGGGCGCCGTGCGCGTGGTACCCAACTACAACGTCATGGGCGTGGCCAAGGCCAGTCTGGAAGCAACGGTACGCTATCTGGCAGACAGTTTGGGGCCACAGGGCATTCGCGTGAATGCTGTTTCGGCCGGACCTATCCGCACGTTAGCTGCCTCCGGCATCAAAAATTTCAAAAGCATGCTGGAAGAGGCTGAAGGCAAAACACCTTTACGCCGCAATGTCACCATTCAGGAAGTCGGCAACGCCAGCGCTTTCCTCTGCTCGGATCTGGCCTCAGGCATTACCGGAGATGTGCTGTACGTGGACTCTGGCTACCATATTCTGGGGGCATAGCTTTACACGGCTTTGCTCAGGCAATGGAGGCTGAGCAAAGCCACAGAATCAGAGTTTGAACTGGCCGACCAAGGCCCGTAACTCTTCACCCAAGCGAGCCAGATTCTGGCTTTCATCCGCCGTCTTTTTGGTCCCGACAGCCGTCTCATCCGACAGTCGGGAGATATGCACGACGGAACGGTCAATCTCCTCAGCCCCGACTGTGTGCTGATCCGCTGCGGTAGCAATCTGGGCATTCATCTGAGTGATCATGGAAACAGCACTCACGATTTGATCCAGCGCGTCTCCTGCCTGCTTGGCCTTTGTGACCGTTTGGCCAGTAATCTCCAACCCAGAATCCATGACACTGACCGCATTCAGAGTCCGGTTTTGCAGTCCCTCAATAATACCCTGAATCTCCTGGGTAGACTCCTGCGTACGACTGGCCAGGGTTCTCACCTCATCCGCCACCACAGCAAAACCACGGCCCTGCTCTCCGGCCCGGGCGGCCTCAATGGCGGCATTGAGCGCCAGGAGGTTGGTCTGCTCGGCGATATCCTTGATCACACCCAACACCGAACCGATATTGACGCCATCCTGCTCCAATTCATGGATCACGCCCGAGGCGCGCTGCACCTCGACAGACAACCGATCGATGGCCGTTACGGTATCCGACATAGCCTGCTTACCACCCTGCGCCCCCCGGTTGGCATCACGAGCCGCATTCGCTGCGGAATCTGCACTCGAAGCAATATCTCTGACCGTGGTCGCCATTTCCGTCATGGCAGTGGCCACCTGCTGGGTTTCAGACCGCTGTATCTCCACATTTTCCTGATTGTGATGCACCACCGTGGCCATAGATTCAGATGCGGAGGCGATCTGATTGGTCGATTCTCTGGCCTGGACCAAAATATGGTGAATGCGGTCGATAAAGATATTGAAAGACTTGGCCACCTGACTCAACTCATCGTTTCCACTTTCATCGATTCTGCGGGTCAAGTCGCCCTCACCCTCGGCAATATCCTGCATGGTATCGCCCAACCTATAGATAGGCCTCAACACCCGTGCAATCAAATAAGCGCTCAAAGAGGCTAAAAAGAGGATGCCTGCCAGGGTCATCAGGGTTGCCTGCAATCCCAGAAGACCACTCGCCGTTTTGGCAATGGTTTCACTGGCACTGCTGGCTGACGCCTGATGTTGTTGAATGACCAGATCAAAATTACGCTTCAGCTTTCCAGACAGGGCCTCGGCCTCTTTGCCCAAAATCCGATTAACCTCCTGACCACTGTTATTGACCAGCGATTCAGAACGGGATTTCATTTCTGAAATGCGCTGATTGATGCTACGGGCACAGACACCCAGCTTGATCGAGCCCAAGGCCTGGCCCTCATATGCCACTTTACGCTCAAACACCTGCACTTCACTATCCGGGGCCAATGCTGCCTGAAGCAGTTTATCGACAGGGGTTCGTCCTTGACCCTTCTGCAGCAACTCTTTGACCCGCTCACTGCTTCTGTTGATATAACGGGTAAAAGGGGTGCCGTCAGGACGGTAATAGATAGCGAAAACAACCCGCTCATTCTTACTGGCCACTTTGACATAACTGACCAGGGTAGAGAATTTCTTGGCAATGATAGGATCCACAGCCACTGCCGCCAACAGATCAGCCAGGGCGCCTCCTGTTTCCGCCAAAGACTCCTGTAAAGAGGCTGAAGTCTGCTTCATCTCCGCCTGAATACTGCCAGAAATAAACGTTGACAAGGCCTTGTTGGCGTTCTCTTCCGTAGATTTGACCGACTCTGAAACCTGAACCAGGTTGCCATTCAAAGTCTGCTGGATACTGGCCAGCCCCTCTTTTAATGTTTCCGAAATATTCTTATCCAAAGAATGGAAACTGTAGATATTGAGGTAGATGGATAAACCCGCCAATAAAACCGTGGCAACCAGGAGAGCAGCGAAGATCACGCGGAACAATCGGCCACTCATATAACGAAGTATTGATTTGGATTTCATTTTTTTAGTGCTTCACTCAAACCACAATAAAAGGAAAAGCCACCCTGCCGGTCTAACCCGCTTTGGCATCCCAGAGCACTACACTGCTCTGGGGGCACCGTCCATGCGCTCAAATGCGACACCGAATGGTATTATTCAGCGGGTGTAGCCGCAGTTGGCGCGGGTTGAGGCGCCGCTGCCTCCTGCTTGGGAACCCCGTTCTTATAAGCACCGACTTTCAATAGCTTCTGCAACGCTTCAACCTCACCGTAATCCAAGGCATTCGTCCAGCCAACGATCTTGGCGCTTTTCGCAGCAGGATTGTCAGCTGCCAACGCTTTCAACGCCGTGGCCACTTTGTCTGCAACCGCATCTGGCGTCGCTGCCGTTTTGGCAAAAGGCCACTCGGGATAGAGCGCGGTACTGCATACAAAAGGGAAATCAGCATGTTCCACCTTGCCGATAATTTTGAATTCATCCATACCGATATCCCCTGCAGCAGCCATACGTTCCAGGGTATCTGTTCTCACCGTTCCCGCATCGACTTCACCATTCTGAACCGCAAAGACAACGTTATCGTGCGTTCCACCGAACTTCAGGCTCGAAAAATCCTTTTTCGGATCCAGACCATCATCCAGCAACTGCTTATAGGCCATTTGCCAACCGCCAAAGGAGCTATCCTTAACCGCCATAAACTTCTTCCCTTTGAGATCCTTGGTCGTATTGATCGCATCCTTATCCGTATAGGTAAAAATGACGCCGCCAAAAGATTTGAGGGACTTGCCCTGACGGGAATTCACCATGGTAGCAATCGGCGTCGCCCCATATTTCACCTGGGCGGTCACAAACATGGAGGAGTTCACCAAAAAGAAATTCACCTCGTTTTTCTCAATGGCTCCAAATACCTGTTCGAAATCCAGCGGCACAATAGTAAAGGTATCGCCTGGCATTTTTTCGTTGAGATAGGTAGCCGTTGCCCCCCATTTTTTCATGGCCTTGGCCGCCCCGCGCTTTGCCAAAACGCCGATTTTATAGTCAGCAGCACTGGCTATGCCTGCAACAAAGAAAAACATGAACAGCATGGACAGAAAATAAGTGGCTCTTCTCGACATTGCTCTCTCCCGATTACAGGTCTTCGCCTGAATAAAATTTAAAGAAAAAACACCAACACCCCCTCTTGAGCCTAGTCAAAAATATGGCCACACAGGGTATTTAGTTTGGACTCCACACTAAAAGAATATAGACGATATGGAGGCCAACAGTGGAAAGATTCAAACATGCCCAAAAATAGAGAATAATCAGACCTCGATTTCTTTCCACAATCAGCCTGGGACCAAGCCTTGTCCATCAGTCAACATTAAGATGGCGAGATATTTCACTGGGAAGTAAAGCAGAAACTGTGTTCCATTTGAAGCTGGACTCAGTAAGCATCCCTCCTTAACTGGGATCTGGGATATAGAAAACACCAACAGCCCCTATCCAGGGCTGTTGGACAGTACGTTAGAAGGACGATCAGGATCTCATGCCCCTGCCTTTCCCCTTGCCCTCACCGTCACGGCCAGAGCGACGTTTGGATTTCAGTTGTTTACGCTGCTCTTCGGTTAAAACCGCATTCACTTTAGCCCGAGTCTCTGCCCTCAAGACAATCATGCGTTCTACCTGTTCGCCCTGCTTCTTCGCCAGAGCACGGATAGTTTCAATATCCGCCTTCTGTCTAGCCTCGTTCAACTCCAGACGGTTGTCCTGCATAGCGCTAACCACGTCAAACAGACTCTGACGTGAACCCTTATAGATCTCCTTGATAGACTGGCGTTGTTCATCGGTCAGGTTATCCACACGCTTAAAGATAGCCATTGGGCTGAGCATGCCACGACCATGCTTTAAGTACGTATGACCAGCCATGCTGCCACCCTGGTGACAATCGCCATAGCGATCATGGCCACCGTGACTCCGATGACCACCAAAAGCAAGGGTGGAACCAGCCGCTGCCAACAGCAACGTGGACAGACCAACAACAGCGATTTTCTTTTTGATGACATTCATTTCGATATCTCCTATGTGGAAAGTAATTGCCGCCTCATAGCAGCTGGTAAAACTATATCTTCCCAACCCAACAAGTTGGGTCAGGTTTTGCGAAGAAACCTCTGGGTTTGTTAGATTGAGCAAGGCCTGCAACAACCTCTGATAATTGAAACCAATGCCCATACAACCTGACATCCACTCCTTTCCCCACTGAGTTTTTTGGTCAGGGTTTGTACGAATGAATGCGAAGAACTGCAATTGCACCGAATTCACCATGGGCAATACCCATAAAAAACGCCAGAATATGACCCATGAATACGATGAAGAAAATTCTATTAATCGATGACGACCTCACTCTCTGCGAACTGCTGACCGAATACCTGACCAGCGAGGGCTTTGAGGCGGAGAGTGCCCACACAGGGCCAGAAGGTGTCACTCGGGCAATAGCAGAGGCCTGGGATGCCATTGTTCTGGATGTAATGCTCCCTGGCATGAACGGTTTTGATGTTCTCAAGCAAATCCAGGCGCAGCTCCAAACCCCTGTGCTCATGCTCACTGCCCGGGGTGATGATACCGATACCGTACTTGGACTGGAGCTGGGTGCCAATGATTACGTGGCCAAGCCCTGCAGCCCCCGGGTGCTGGTGGCCAGATTACGCAATCTGTTACGACACCAGCCGGAGACCCAAACGGATCTGAAGCGACAGCAGATTGGTGACCTCAGCTATGACAAACAGAATCGGCAAGTCCGAATTGGTGACGAGGATATCGAACTGACCGGTGCAGAGTTCAACCTCCTAATTCTGTTGCTGGAACAGGCTGGTGAACTGGTCTCCAAAGAAATTCTGGCCAGAGAGGGATTGGGACGCGCCCTGCAGGCCTATGACCGTCGCATCGAAACCCATATGGCACAGATTCGCAAAAAACTGGGGGCTGCTCCTGATGGCTCCCCCCGCATCAAGACCGTGCGTGGCGCAGGCTACCAATATCTCTTGCCGTCATGAGCCTTTTGGTACGCATTTTCCTCTCCTTTTGGCTGGCAATGCTTCTACTGGCCCTCTCCTTCTACATGTTGCAACGCCATTATGGCGGGGAAGCTGTCGAAGAAGCGAAAAAGGTTCTGGAGGCCCAAGCTGAAACTGCCGCGCTTTTATGGCAGGAAGGGGGGGGCGATACCCTGCACGACTGGATACGACGCCAGCCTCAAAAACATCGGCTGATGCTCATCGATGCCCATGGCAATCCCATGATACATCGGCGACTGGCTCGACAGTTGAAGGACTGGCTCCCCGACCACATTCAGCCAGGCGTAACCCGCATCCGGAACCGACACCTGTTGATTGCGGCATCGTTGCCCAATGTCAGCCCTCAACTCTATTTGGTCACACAAATCGATCCGGGCAGACTGCACAGGGTGCCCATTTGGTTACGAACCTTGATGGCTGTACTCACTTCCGGCCTGGTCAGCCTACTCTTGGCAAGACAACTTACCCGGCAGGTGAATCCACTCCGCCAGGCTGCTCAACGCATGGCCGAGGGCGATCTGGGCGTGCGCATAGCCCTCAACGGCAAAGATGAGATCAGCGCCCTTGGTGCAGATTTCAATCTGATGGCTGAAAGGCTCCAGGATTTGCTACAAAGCCAGCGCCAACTTGTGCGCGATGTTTCCCATGAACTCCGCTCTCCCCTGGCTCGGCTACGCGTTGCCCTGGAACTGGCAGAGAGGACTCAAGACAAAAAGAAAGCGCTGGAACGAATCGAAAAAGAGGCCGACGAACTGGAACAATTGGTCACCGGCCTTTTGTCACTGGCCAGAATGGAGTCTGGACAGGCCAACATGGAACAACAGCAAATTCAACTGGATGAACTCATCGCCAAAATCGTCACCGATGCAGACTTCGAGGCACAGGCACAGGAGAAACGTGTTCTCTATTCCTCAGAACCGATCCATGTGAAAGGGGATGCCGTTTTGCTTCGTGCTGCGGTTGAAAATGCCATCCGGAACGCCATTTGCCACACCCCGACAGGCACCTCAATCCAAGTTTCGCTTGTCCAAGAACACCAGCAGGCGATCATCAGGGTTAGAGATGCCGGCCCTGGTGTCCAGGCCACGCAATTGGAACTTATTTTTGCACCTTTTGCCCGCACTGCAGAAAGTCGGGAAAGGAGCAGTGGCGGTTTTGGCCTTGGCCTGTCGATCGCCCAACGCGCCATGCAAATTCATGCAGGCAACGCCTCAGCACGCAACCACCCTGAAGGGGGATTGGAGGTACGATTAAGCCTGCCTCTGTCTTAATGCAGCCCATTCTTTTCTCCACCCACCCAGATGGGTTCAGAAGACTTATCGCCCACAGACAAAGCCAGCTCGCGCAGCTTGCCAATGAGAGCATCACGCTTCTTGTTCAGTTCCGGTACCAAGGCTTTCGCGTTCTCGATCTCTCCCTCTTTGAGAAAGGCGTTGGCCATGATGCCAATATCGTGAATCGCCCGATGGATGGATTCCAGACCATTGAATGCCGGAAAATGCCTATAAACCTGACGACCCGGGCCATCGTACCAAAGTCCAAACTGACATTGATGAATATCCAAAGCAGAGGGCTGAGATAACACTTGGCCTGTCTCAATAGCGAATAACAACATGGAAAGCCAACGCTGATGCTCAACCTCAGCCACCAAAATGGGATAATCCCTGTCATCCCATCTCATCTGTTGTATCGATGCCCAAACCGGGTCTGGCTGCCACTGCTTGACCCAGTCCATCACCAACGCTGCCGGCATGGGTCTGGAAATGGCATAACCCTGAACCAGGTGACAACCCATTTGCATCAACATGCGACCATGCTCAATGGTTTCAACACCTTCAGCAACCGTTTCACGCTGAAAGGCTTTGGCCAGCCCCATAATACCGTGCACGATGGCAAGGTTCTCAGGATCGCCATGCATATCGCGCACAAAAGAGAGATCGATCTTCAAAACCTTGGCCGGCAATCGTTTTAAATAGGTGAGGGAGGAGTAACCAGTACCGAAATCATCCAAGGCGAAAGAAACACCAATTTCCCGACACTCCTCGATGACCCGTGAAATGGTCACAATGTCTTCTAATGCTGCCGTCTCCAACACCTCAAATTCAAGCTTTTTCGGATCAATACAGGGATAAAAAGATAATGAGGTTTTCAGCTCCTCAATAAACCCGGGATCCTGCAGCTGGCGACTGGTCACATTGATACTCAGACTGAGATCAAGACCCTTTGTCTGCCACAACACCATTTGGGCCAGCACCTGATCAATCACCCATCGGCCAACCTTAATATTTAACTCATGATCTTCAATCAGGGGCAAAAAACCACTCGGATGAATAATGCCCTGCTCAGGATGGTGCCAGCGAATCAATG
>JBNKLG010000084.1:0-12321 GCA_050292235.1 Sedimenticolaceae bacterium
CGTGAGGCTTGACCATATAACCCCAAAGGCTTTGAGCCTGGGTTGGTTCGAGATCAGATCGATACAAAACCAACTATCATCACCGAATGCCGTGACCAGACATCCTCTGGTCACCACCCGTTTGCCTGGCGGCCATAGAGTGTTGGAACCACCTGATCCCATCCCGAACTCAGAAGTGAAACGATACCTCGCCAATGGTAGTGTGGGGCCTCCCCATGTGAGAGTAGGTCACCGCCAGGCTTTTATTACAAACCCCGGCCCTCTTCAAGAGCCGGGGTTTTTCTTTGCTTAATATTTATTCTCATTAGCACACGATTTCCCTTATTCTGTTGTCATGCTGATTTGTAAATACCACGTTCAACCTGCTTCATTAACTCATCACCTATTTCGCGTTACGCTGGATGTACCAGCAAATGGACAGGAGAGCACGGTTTTGGCCTTTCCTGCCTGGACACCTGGCTCCTATAAAATCCGAGATTTTTCGCGACATATCCTGACTTGGGAATTGGCTGCTGACAGCAGCCATTTGTCTTGGCGTCGACGGGACAAAAGCCGGTGGGAAATCCTCAATCAGGGTCAAGGCTTTGGTTTAGTTTACGAGGTCTATGCCTTTGACAATTCGGTTCGAGGCACTTACCTGGATGCTCAGCGCGGGTTTTTCAATGGGGCGGCACTTTTCTTTGCGCTGGAGGGCGAGACAGGCTATCACTACAGTGTTCAGATAACCTCGCCCGTTGAGGTACCTGGTAGCGACTGGGAGCTTCTGACCGCCATGCCTGCCGATAAGCTGGATGCTCGGGGGTTTGGGCATTTTCAGTCACAACCCTACGAGGCATTGATCGATTATCCAGTCGAGATGGGGCGGCCACAGCGAGTGCTGTTTTCTGTGCGCAATATACCCCACCAACTGGCATTGACGGGGCTGCATTTTGGCGATGTGGCTTCGCTATCACGCCATGTCCGACGTATCTGCGAGACCCAGGTCGAACTGTTTGGCGAATTGCCTTTCGATGACCAATACCTTTTCCTGATACAGGTGATGTCCAATGGCTATGGCGGCCTGGAGCATCGTAATTCCACCGCGCTTTGTTGCTCGCGCCAGGATCTGGAGTGGTCAGATCCGGAGAAACTTCCCGCCTCCTATCAACAATTTCTGGCTCTATGCAGCCATGAGTATTTTCATTTGTGGAATGGCAAACGGATTGCGCCCAAACTGTATCAACAGCCGGATTTGAACCAAGAGGTACATTCCCGGTTATTGTGGCTGGTCGAGGGTGTGACCTCTTATTACGATGAGTTGATGTTGGTCAGGGCTGGCGTCATTACGGAGCAGGACTATCTGGATATGCTGGCCAAGGCCATGACCCGGCATTTTCGAGGTAAAGGTCATGAGCGCCAAAATCTGGCGGAATCCAGTTTTGATGCCTGGACCAAATTCTATCAGCAGGGGGAAAATGCCCCCGATGCGGTAGCCAGCTATTACATCAAGGGGGGGCTGGCCGTCCTCATCTTCGATCTGGCGCTACGTCAGGCCAGTGAGGGGCAGACGGGCTTTGATGCGGTGATGCGCCATCTTTGGCAGTACTATGGCAAGGCTGGAGTTGGGGTACCAGAGGAGTCGGTGCCGGGGATCATTCAGCAGGCCACGGGTGTGGATCTCTCGGATCTTCATCGGCGATTGATTCTGGAAACCGAGTCAATTGATCAGCTCTTGGCAGACTATCTCTCCGATACAGGCATCGGTTTTTGCCTGCTTCCACCCCAGAATCAGAATGACAAAGGCGCGGCGGGCATAAAGGCACCAGAAGAAAAGCCATTCCCTCCCTGGCTGGGGGTTGTCGCCAAGGCATCCCCCCTGGGGCTGGACGTGATTCAGGTTCTGGAGGATAGTCCCGCAGCCCGTTCTGGTGTCTGTGTCGGTGATCGGCTGTTGGCGCTTGGCGGATTCCGGCTGGATGGCGAGAACCTGGATGCCCTCAGTCGTCAGTTGATGCCTCAGGGCAGGGTCTCCTTACACGCCTTCCGCGATGATTTGATATGGGAGGCCATGATCGACCTGCAACCAGGGCCAGCCAAAGTGGCTTATCTCTGGCCCCAGGCCGAGGCCAGCAGACAACAGCTTGAGAGGCGCCGGCAGTGGCTACATCCTCAGGATTGATCGCAATATTGGCGGATGGAGCCTTCCATTCTGGCGAATCACTGGCCCAGGCGCTGGGGATCAGCCGAACCTCTGTCTGGAAGCAGATCCAGAAATGGGATCGAGAGCTGGAGCTGGGCGTACAGGCTGTCAAAGGCAAAGGCTATTTTCTGCCGGAACCGCTGGACTTGCTGGATGAAGAGGCCTTGCGTCAGGCCCTGATGCAGGACCTCTTGCCCTCATCCCTGCATCTTGAGCTGCATTCAGTATTGGCATCGACGAATACCCATCTTATGGAGGCTGCTGCAGCTGGGCGGAAGGGGCCAGCTCTTTGCTTGGCGGAACAACAGACTGCAGGTCAAGGGAGGTATGGGCGTTTTTGGTACTCTCCCTTTGCGAAAAATCTTTATCTCTCCTTGCTTTGGTCAACCACTTTACCGCCACAACGATTGTCGGGCCTGAGCTTGGCATTGGGCGTGGCTATTGCCCAGTGTTTAGCGAGCCTGGGCGTTGGTGGTGTGGGCCTGAAATGGCCTAATGATCTTCTGGCCGCTGGCCGCAAACTGGGGGGGCTGCTGATACAGATCGGTGGCGAAATTGGCGGTTCCGGCTATTTGGTCGCGGGGCTAGGACTCAATGTTCGTATGCCCGCAGCAGCGACAACCGCCATCGACCAGCCCTGGATCGATCTCGACAGCCTGGGTGTGAGGATCAGTCGAACCCAATTGGCCATCGCTCTATCTCAGGCGATGATGGAGTGTCTGCACCGACTGGAGCAAGAAGGGGCTGAAGCCTATCTGCGGGAGTGGCCAACGCTTGATGTTTATCGTGGTCAGCGTGTTTATATCAAACAGGGAGAACGGTGCCTGAGCGGTATCAATCGAGGCATCGATGCCTCTGGTGCCCTGCTGTTGGAGACAGAGGCTAATCTGCAATGCTTCCATGCTGGAGAGGTTTCGTTACGTGGTGGCTGAGGCCCGATATCAACTCCTGCTGGATATGGGGAATAGCCGTCTCAAATGGGGGCTTACAGCACTGACCGGTCTTATGGATTTGACAGTACCAACCTACCTCCAATCTGGGTGGGTGTCATATCGTGAATCGGTATTGTCATCTTTGCTGGATGCTGCCTGGCAACAGCTACCTCGACCCGAACGGGTGATCCTCTGTTCGGTGGTTCCAGCAGCAACCCTAGTGGTATTGCACCAGTGGCTGGAGTCGCGCTGGTCTTTGAGTCCCATCCAGTTAAATACATCAGATCCGATGCCGGGTCTTCATCATGGCTATGAAGATCCTATTCGACTCGGTGCAGATCGTTGGCTGGCTATGGCGGGGGCCTTGTTGCATGCTTCCCCCCCTTTGGTGGTCGTGGATGTAGGTACGGCCATGACCATCGATTTGGTGGATGCCAGCGGAACGCACTGTGGTGGTTGGATTCTGCCTGGTTTGCTGTCCATGCAAAGGCAACTGATTGCCCAAACCGGCCTGAAAGAAGTTTCTACAAAAATCGCACGGTTGGCACCTGGACTCTCCACGTCAGCAGGCATGGCAAATGGAGCTCTGCTTGCTTTGGTGGGCGCTGTGCATCAGGTGGCCCAGATGCCCAAGTGGCAAAACTGTTCTTGGCTATTGAGCGGCGGAGACGGACAAAGGCTACAATCCCACTTGGCCTTTCACGCAACCTGGGTAGACAGCTTGGTGCTGGACGGTCTCTATACGGTGGTTGCTCGGCGTGGGAGTCGTTGATGATACGTTTTTTGGTGGTGTTTTTACTGATAGCCAATCTTGTTTTGGCCTTCGTTATTTATCAACAGGGAAGCCAGCAATCTCCAGGGGAGCAGACCCCAGAGGTGGGTGGAAATTTGCAGTTGCTGTCTGAAGTGGATGGCAAGGTATTGGCAGCGCTGAAGCCAGTGATTGTGGTACCAGAGCTTGCTGTCCAGAAGGTGCCACCAGCTGAGGAGATACAGAAAGAGAAAAAGAATGCCACGGCTTGTTACCGATATGGTCCCCTCAGTTCCTACACCAGTGCCAAGAAGCTTATGCAAACTCTACAGGAACAAAAGATTGAAGTTGTGCTTGATGAGCAAAAGAAAGAGCCTGTTTCTCGTTTTTTTGTGGTATTGGATACCAGTGTGCATAGTCAGCCCAATGATCCGCATCTGTTGGAGCAGATGAAGCCCTTGGGGCTAGAGGAGGTCTGGCGCATTCGATCGGGGACGCTAAAAGGGGAATACTCATTAGGGATGTTTTCCAAGAAGCCCTATGCAGCATCCTTAGTGTCGCAACTGGCTGCGTTGGGTGTCAGTGCCAAAGAAATTGAACGAAAGTTGGAGATTAGCCAATACTGGCTGGACTTTAGTCTGCCAGCCGAGCAGGATGCAGCTGCGCTTTTTCCCAAGGAGTTGTCAGGTGAGGTGGAATCCCGTACCTGCACCCAGGAGTAGTTGTTCTCCATAATCGGCTAGTTTCAAAGTATTGCAAGCAGTCCTGTTGCCTTATTCAAAGCCTCCTCTAAACCAGAGTTGGCACTGGGTAGAAATGCCAATACGTCGTGTGAGGTCCCCGGTAAAATCGGTGTAGATCAGCTTGGGTTCGAGAATGCTGGCTAATTCTTTTAATTGGCCAGGCAATGGGATGGGTCTCACCTCTTGTTATTGGAAAAAGGCGGCAGACACTTCTCCGTTATGGGGTAAAATGCTCTCACGCCGGTGTAGCTCAGTAGGTAGAGCAACTGATTTGTAATCAGTGGGTCGCGGGTTCGATTCCTGTCTCCGGCTCCATATCGTTTCAGCGGTGCAAGTGGTTAATGCGTTGTCTGAGTCTGTATGGATGGGGTTGTCATCGTGGGGCGTCAGTGGAGGGTTTTCCATGATTGTTCGCGCATTAAAGACACTTGCACGGGTTATTCTATTGTTTCTGGTTTTCTTGGCGTCGCCTACAGTTAGTGGCGAGCTATATGTCCAGGATGCTTCGGAATCGACCATTGTTCAGAATCGACATCATCGGCAGGATCGGACTCGTCAGCAGCCCCAGCAGGGTTACTGGTCGTTGAAGTGCGTTCGTCAGCGTCAGTCCAGCGTGTTGCAGCATACCCGGGATTGCGATTCTCCAGCCTATTCTGGTGAAGGTTATCCTGAGAATAGCAGACGTTTTCGTCGGCCCCATTCTTATACGAGACATCGCAATCGTTACTATCTCGATCGGTGATTGTGGCGCTGAGACTTGCGCTTGAGGGTCAATAGGCTAGAATACTTTTTGCTTTATCGTCTTTGGTTTGCGGAGAGGTTTTAAAATGGGACTTAAATTCAGGGGTGCTTTTCATCTGGGGGCTGTGTTGCTGTCGATACTGTTTGTCGTTGGCTGTGCTACCCAGACGCGCATACTGGAAGTCAATACCTATGTGGGTAACGATGTGCGGGATGTCATTCGGGACTATGGTGCGCCCGTTCATGCTCATGATACGGAGCGCGGCGGTCGCGCGTTCCAGTGGGAGATGGATGCAAGCTACTCCTATCCCCGAGTGAATAACGAGGAGCTGGAAGATCGGTGGCTAAGTCGCAAGCATATTGGTTCCCGTGGCAAAGCTAAAACCAGCTGCCTCTATACGTTTTACACCGAGTGGAGTAAAGCTCGGCATGGCTGGATCGTGGTTAATCACGTCAATCCCCAGCGGGTTTGTCTTTCGAACGACAAAGACCTGCCTCGCTCGACCTATGCTGGCGTATCAGGTAGCTACTGATACAGGTCATTAGGGCCAGGGATGGCAAGTTTCTTGCCGATGCCTGCAGTCACCGTGCGGGGCAGAATGGAGTGATCCAGCCAGAAGGCCTGTTGTTGATGTACTCAATCTGTTCCAGTTGGAGATTCATCTGGCTTAGGTCTTTGGTTTCTTTGCAGTAGCCACGTATCTGAGTGAATCCCGGTAATGCCGCTAGGTTTGATGTGGTGGCAGTTAAAGTAGTTGGCAATTCTTTGTAAATGTTCCGCATCATGCTGGACAGCATGTAGGTGTGGCCCAGCTAATGACATTTCTTCTGTAGGTACATAATCATTGTGATTTATCCAGGCTGGTTCTTTGGATGAATTTCCCGACTCCCGTAATACATGCTTCTGTTGTTCTGCTAGATTTTCTAGGGGTGTTTGTCTGGTCAAAGTCTGCCGGAAAATTGCCCATTCAAGTCATTTCTCTATCGTACTGTACCCATCTTTTTTTTACTGTATGATTAGCTCGGCGCTGATCCAGAAGCGCATAACTTACTATTATTTAACAATATCATTGGATTGCGTTATGAGGCTAAAGCTATTTATTTATTTGCTGTTGGCGGTATTTGGGTCGAGCCTGGCTATGGCTGCGGATTATCGTCTCCATGAGGGCGATTTGCTGACCATTTCTGTTTATGGTGAAGATGAACTCAAAGGCGAAGCCCGGGTGACACCACGTGGGCGAATTAGCTTTCCTTTGGCCGGCAGTGTTCGGGTCAAGGGAAAGACAGTGTCAGAAGTAGAGAGGATTATTGCCAGCCGGTTGGGTAAATACATCCCTGAGGCCCAAGTTTCGGTTGTGCTGGTGTCCTCTGAGGGGAATAAGGTTTATGTGGTAGGTAAAGTGAACAAGCCTGGGGTCGTACCTCTGAGTGGCCCTATGCGTGTGATGCAGGCCCTGTCGTTGGCCGGTGGTCTCACCAAGTTTGCGGATGAGGATGAAATCAAAATTCTTCGTGAGGATCGAAGAGGGCGGGAGCAAGAGATCTCGGTGCACTATGATGACGTGATGGATGGCAAGGATCTGTCTACAAACTATTGGCTCCGTGCTGGCGACACCATCCTCGTTCCCTGATTATTATGATGTCTGTGCTACGCAAGCTGGGTGTTGTTTTGCCTATGCTGGTACTGAGCGATTTGGCTATGGGTTCGCCTTATAGTCATAGTTTAAGCTTGCAAACCGGGCTTGATCATGACTCCAATCCGATGATGGTCGATGCTGATGTCCGTTCGGTAAGTCGTGTTTGGGTTACCCCCAGCTATCGCCTGATGCGAGTGGATGGTCCTGTCTCCTGGTCTCTGGGGGGGCAGGTCAATTTTGTTCGCTCTTCCGATCAAGAGTTGAGCTTGAATCGTAGTGATCCCAACGTGCGTTTCGATTGGCAGCGAGAGTACGAGCGTGGCTATCATGCTTTTAATCTAGGATATCGTGCAAGCTCAACTCGCAGTGAGGAGCTCGATGAGTTGGGTTTCTCAAGACGGGTTGAGGGAACACGCAAGCAATTAAGCCTGGGGGCGGATTGGGTTCATCAGATGAGTGATCGTCTGGAAGCCAGTCTTTCAGTCTCAGTGGATGATGTGCGCTTTGACGAGGATGTACGTTCTGACTACCGCAATACCGGCTTGGGCTTGACCCTGGTTTATGCCTTGTCGGAGCGGGATGATCTTTATGGCAATCTCTCTTATAACCATAGCGATATGGAGTTGTCTTCAGCGTTGGATTCAACCCATTATTCTGCTCTGATGGGCTGGAAGAGGGAGTTGGATGAATTGTGGCGACTGGATGCCAGCCTGGGTCTGTCTCGTGATGAGGGTCTTACCGATAATACTGGCTGGCACGGTAATCTGAGGCTGAACTATGTGGGTGAGCGAACGACAGGGAGGCTAAGCTTCGGGCGAAGTAATGAGCCCAGTAGTTTTGGTGGCTATACGGAATCCAATAAGGCACTTGGTAGTCTCGCCTATGAAGTTAGTGAGCGCAATCGGCTGGGAGCCAGTCTCGTTTGGCGGGAGAATTTATCTAACCAGGATACGACTTACACGAATACCAAGCTTTGGTTTTCCAGAGAGCTTGCGGAAGATGTGTCTCTGAATCTTTCCTATCAGTTTAAGACTACCGACTCGAATGATCGGGAGGCTGATGGCCATGTCTGGCTTCTTTCCTTAGGTTATGTGTTTCCAGAATGGTAGCGCCGGGGCTTTTGCTGCGGTTCTTCTCGCTTTTTTCTCTTTAGCCTGGCTTTCTTTTCCGGTTGTCAGCGTTGCCGGTATCTTGTTGCTGCCAGACTCTGGCCTAAAACCAAATGAGGTTGGGGTCATCGTTAATGACAGCGATCCTTTAAGTCGTCAGATTGGTGACTACTATGTGAAGCATCGTGGCATTCCCAGGGAGAACCTGATTCGAGTTCGATTCCCGCCGGGTAAAGGGAAGCTCAGTCCCAAAGTCTTTCGTCGTATCAATACGCGCATTGAAAAATTGGGGGTGCCAGGCATTCGTGCTTATGCCATTGCCTGGGCAATGCCCTACAAGGTTGGGTGTATGAGCTTGACCATGGCCATCGCGACGGGTTATGACGAGCGTTTTTGTCCACAAAAAGGGGTGATTGCTCAGTGTGGACCTGGGCGCCTAAGCCCGTGGTTTGCTCATGCAGCGATGCCGGAAGATGGAGGGCGTTTTCGACCGGCAATGATGCTGGCGGCCATTGACTTTGACCAGGCAAAGCGTCTTATCGATCGCGGAATAGCATCAGATGGCCTTCATCCAAAAGGGACGGCCTATTTGTTGAGTACGTCTGAGAAAAATCGCAATGTGCGGGCTGCTGGCTATCCGGAAGTGCGCCAAGCCATGTTGGGGATTGTGCCCATTCAGGTTTTGCAGCAGGATGAGCTTCGCGATAGGAAAGATGTGCTGTTCTATTTTACCGGTAAGGCGAGGGTTGCTGGCCTGAAAACACTCTCTTTCCTGCCAGGAGCAGTCGCTGATCATCTCACTTCATACGGTGGCGTCATTAAGGCTGAATCGGACAAAGGACAGATGAGCAGTTTGCGTTGGTTGGAGGCGGGCGCCACCGGAAGTTATGGAACCGTATCTGAGCCCTGCAATTATCTTGAGAAATTTCCCAGCCCTGGGTTGCTGATGGAGTCCTATTTGCGCGGTGAGACATTAATGGAGTCCTATTGGCGCAGTGTCGCTTGGCCTGCGGAAGGCATTTTTATTGGCGAGCCACTGGCCCGACCTTTTGCGCTTGATCGTGTGGCGGTTCAGGGGGGAAAAGCACGCATACCCAAAAATAGATTGTGGTCTGGCCACTACCGGTTGGAGCAGGCTGATTTTCCTGTGGGTCCTTATCAGGTGACAGCGTCAGTGGATACGTCGGCATCTCCTGGTAGAGAATTGGTGTTGACAGGGCTGAAAAAGCCTTACTCTCGGTTGGTGGTATTGCAAAATCCTTTGTCAAAGGGTTTGCCTGTGACTGGTAGACCGGTTGTGGGAGAATGAGGTAGAACTTTAATCTGCAGTTCTTAAGTCTGATAAAATCCCGTCAACGTGCATGGCTTGGGACCTGATCAGACGCTTGTCTGTTGAATGGGCTAGCGTAGCGGATCGTTGTATGGTCAGCTATTTAGAATAAGCAACCCGCTGTTTCTGTCATATTTTAGAAGACAAATCCCTTGTATGTGCTGCCTTGGGTCGATGGGCAGTGGGAGTCCGTCACGATTTTGGTATTTCTAGCCATTAGGGCTTGTTGCGAAGGACATTTATGTTGAGAGGCGTGTTGATGGTGTTAGGGAGTTATTGTGACTGAAGAATATCAGCTGACTCTTGCGGATTATCTCTCAATATTGCGTCGTCGCTGGTACTGGCTGGTGTTCCCGACGCTTTTGTTTTTAGGGATAACGGTGGCTGTTGCCTTATTGATGCCTCCGATTTATCAGGCTAAGGCCACGATTTTGGTTGAGTCACAGCAAATACCCCAGGATCTGGTGGCATCCACGGTGACCAGTTACGCTGAAGAGAGGATTCAGGTGATTAAGCAACGGGTGATGACCCGTGAGAACCTGATGAAAATTGCAGACAAGTATCAAATTTTCCAAATGGAGGGGAGCCCGCCTTCCGTATCAGAGAAAACCGCTGCCCTGCGCGAGCTGATAGGGGTTGATTTGGTCAGCGTGGGGCAGAGTGGGAAGCGCTCGCGGGATAATAAACATGCCTTGGCCTTTACACTCAGTTTTGATCACCGAAATCCTCAGATTGCTCAAAAAGTGGCCAATGAGTTGGTGACTTTGTTCTTAAACGAGAATCTCGAAACCCGTACACTGCGGGCTACCGAAACTTCCGAGTTCCTGGCGAGAGAGGCAGAAAAATTAAAGCGGGATTTAGAAAAAACGGAGAACCTGATTGCTGAATACAAGGTGACCAACCGGGATGCATTGCCTGAGCACCTATCGATCAATGAGGAAAAACTTCAGCGTGCTAAAGATCGAATAAATGACCTGACTCGCGAGCTCAAATCCCACCAGGAGCAATTGAATTTCCTGGAAATAGAATTGGCCTCAGTGGGGAGCAAGTCTGCAGGCGACGGCGGTGTTTCTTTGGTGGGGCTTGGTCCGGAACAGCAATTAGCCCAGCTGGAAGCCCAACTGGCGGACAAGTCTCTGACCTATGGCTCAGCGCATCCGGAAATTCGGAAGCTGAAGCGAAAAATTGCGGCGGTACGCAAAAAACTTGCTGCTAACCCCGCCCAGCAACAGGGAGATCATACTGAACAGCCAGCTGTGGCAACCAACCCGGCTCAACTGATGGTTCAGGCCAAAATTGCGTCGGTGAAATCCAGCATTTCATCGTTGAACCAACAACGCCAGACCCTGGATAAAACCATTGAGGCCTTAGAAGAAAGAATTATTCGCACACCGGAGGTGGAGCGGGGATTTAAGTCTTTGTCGCGTGATTACGAGAACATGATGGCAAAGTACAAGGAATTACGGGCCAAGATGGAAGAGGCCAAGCTCTCTCTGAGCATGGAGGAGCAGAGTAAAGCCGAGCGTTTTTCAATCATTGAAACCCCTATCTTGCCAGAAAAACCGGTGAAACCGAATCGGGGCAAAATTCTGATGATTGGCGCGATTCTCTCTTTGGGCGCTGGTTTCGGCCTGATTTTTGGTCGAGAAATGTTCGACCAAAGTATTTGGGGGCAATACCAGCTGGCCTCCGTATTACGTGCGATGCCTTTGGTCTCCATTCCCTATATCGAAACCGAAGAGGATGTCCGGCGTCGCAAACGCCGCATTAAAGCGATTTTGATTGCGGCAGCAATATCGATGGTGGTGTCCCTGCTGGCACTGCATCTTTTCTATAAACCATTGGATATGATCTGGCTGACAATTCTGTCTCGGATCAGTGCGTTAACCTGAGGTCAGCGAGATGGAACGTATCACTGATGCGCTGAATAAAGCGATGTCGACCCGACAGTCATCTGTGGCTCAGGAGGTCCCTGGCGTCTCAAAGGGGGAGGAGGACCTGGGGCCGATACGGTATGAGAAAACCCGCGTTATTCCCAGCTCAACCTCTGATTTTATCCATAATCGATTGGTGGCTGCGCTAGATAACGATCCCCGGGCGACACCCTTTCGCATGTTACGAACCCAGGTGCTACGCACGCTGAGAGATAAAGGGTGGAACTCCTTGGCCATTACCGCGCCCACCCAGGGGGCGGGAAAGTCATTAGTAGCGGCTAACTTGGCAGTCAGTATTTCGAAAGAAGTGAATCAGACCGTGTTGCTGGTGGATCTTGATTTGCGCCGTCCGAGCCTCTCCCAATACTTTGGCATTCACCCGGAGCATGGTTTGGGTGATTATCTGACAAAAGACATTTCCATTGAGTCCTTGATGATCAATCCGGGGTTGGAAAGACTGGTTATCCTGCCAGGTAAAAACAGTGTTCATAATTCATCCGAACTGATTACCTCTCCCAAAATGTTGAGTCTGGCAAAAGAGATAAAAACACGATATCAATCGCGCATTATTTTGTATGATTTGCCACCTTTGTTGGTGGTAGATGATGCCATGGCCTTTATGCCCCATATTGATGCTTCGTTGCTGGTGGTGGAAAATGGGGCAAACAATAAAGACGATGTTCTGAAATCTGTCAGTATGCTGGGAAAGTCTAATTTCATTGGTACAGTGCTGAATAAAGTGCCGTCAGGGACCACCGACTATTATGGTTATTATTAAGTCGAAAGATGCTCAAGGATGTGTTTCCTCAACCTGTACTTACCCCTGCTCATGTCTGTTGATGTCAATAGCTGTCGTTGAAATGACGGCTTTGTCGTGACTGCATAACCTTACCTGATTACCCATTATATTCAGCCAACGTTGTCTCTGAGAGCTAAACTTATTAGTAAGGGTGCAGTGTGAGGGT
>JBNKLG010000085.1:0-12194 GCA_050292235.1 Sedimenticolaceae bacterium
ATGCTAAAGGAAGAAAAAAGATTCATGGACGAAACTCATCAATAGTGTTTTAGAAAAATTGCACCTAACTATTATTGGCGGTATATCAGGAAATTGCTTGAAAAAAATCCACTAGCTTGTTGTTGTTCTATTATTTTGTTGCTGTTAGATACGCGCAATGGCAAAGGTCAGGGCTACACAGATTGTGTCGCTTATATCCAGCGCCGGGTCTGGGATTGGTAATCCTGGTAGGCATCGCCAAATTTGTCGCTCATGGCCCTTTCTTCCTGGGGGATGTAGCAACGATCCGCGACGGCAAAGAAGAGGATGGCCGGAAGCCAGGCGGAGAGGCCGCCCAAGAGGATGGCTATACTGCCAAGGGCCAGCGTTAGGCCCAGGTACATGGGATTTCTGGTGAAACGGAAAATGCCGGATACCACCAGCAGATCGGGTTCTTTAAAAGCATGAAGGTTGGTTTTCTCCGCAACAAATTGCCAGGCACCCCGCAAAGAAATCGCAAATCCAATCCCGAGGGGCAGCAAGCCCAGCAGGTTGTCTGGTATAGAAAAGAGAACAAGGATTGGCAACCACTGATGCAGGGCCAGCATGGCCAGACAACAGATCAGGAAGAGGAGGGGTGGGATGGGCAGTAGCATTCAAATCGCCTGTTCGTTCAGCTTTTCCTTGAATTGATAGAGGATATCCAGTGCCTGGCGAGGATTCAGGTTGTCGGGATCCAGGGCCACCAGCTCTTCGATCAAAGGATGTTCCTGCGGTGTGGGGTCTGCAAAGAGAGACAGTTGATGCTGTGCCGCATCGGCGTGGCTGTGGGCCGATTGTTCCAGCTCGTGCAGGCGCAGGCGGGCGCGTTGGATGACCGTCGTTGGCACACCGGCCAACTGGGCGACCTGTAGGCCATAGCTTTGGTTGGCGGGCCCGGGACTGACGCTGTGCATGAAGACAATGCTGTCACCATGTTCGACCGCTTCCAAATGTAAATTGATGATACCGGGGTACTCGTCGGGCAGGGTGGTCAATTCAAAATAGTGGGTGGCAAAGAGGGTGAAGGCACCGATGCCCTGAGCCAGTTCCACGGCACAGGACCAGGCCAGCGACAGGCCATCGAAGGTGCTGGTGCCGCGACCGACCTCATCCATCAGCACCAGGGAGTTGGCGCTGGCGTTGTTGAGGATATTGGCGGTCTCTTCCATCTCCACCATGAAGGTTGAACGGCCACCGGCCAGATCATCGGCTGCGCCAATGCGGGAGAAGATGCGGTCTATCGGAAAGAGCGTCGCCTGACTGGCGGGGACGAAGCTCCCCGCACAGGCCAGCAGAAGGATAAGTGCAGTCTGGCGCATGTAGGTGGATTTGCCACCCATGTTGGGGCCGGTGATGATCTGTAGTTGTTGCTGGGCATCAAACTGGCAATCGTTGGCGATAAAGGGCTGGTCGCTCACTTGCTCGACCACCAGGTGGCGACCGCCCTGGATATGAATCTCCCGGCTCTCCGTCATCTGTGGCAGTCGTAATTCCAGGGTAAGGGCGCGTTCTGCCAGATTGCTCAGTACATCGAGTTGGGCCAGACCGGTGGCGCAGGCCTGCAAGGGCGACAGCACGGCGACCAGTTGCTCGATCAGATCCTGGTAGAGAGCTTTTTCCCGCGCCAGGGCGCGTTCGCGGGCAGAGAGCACCTGATCCTCGAACTCCTTGAGCTGTGGGGTGATGTAGCGCTCGGCCCCCTTGAGGGTCTGGCGGCGCACATAGTCCTCCGGCACCTGATCGGCCTGGGTGCGGCTGAGTTCGATGAAGTAGCCATGAACCCGGTTGTAGCCAACCTTGAGTGTGGCGATACCGGTGCGTTCCCGCTCTTGCCGCTCCAGATCCATAAGGAATTGATCGGCGTTTTGTGACAGGCTTCGCAGTTGATCCAGTTCGTCGTCATAACCCGTTGCCAGGACACCGCCATCTCGGATCAGCTGCGGTGGTTGCTCGATCAAAGCCCGCTGCAAGAGGTCTGCTGTATCTGGATGTGTGGCAATGGCCTGGGCAGTCTCCTTAAGTAAAAGGGCATGCCGACTGTTCAGCAGATCCTGGAGTGCCGGCAGCTGTAGCAAGGCATCACGCAGGGTTGAAAGATCCCGTGGCCGGGCCGATTGCAGGGCGATGCGGGCCAGAATGCGCTCGATGTCACCCATACCCCGCAGCAGATCGCGCAGGGGTTCCCAGCGATATTCGCCCGCCAGCTCGCCGATGGCCTCATGGCGGCCACGGATCTGCTTCAGATCGCGCAAAGGTCGATTAAGCCAGCGGCGCAGTAGGCGACTGCCCATGGCGGTAGCGGTGTAATCCAATACACCGGCCAGGGTGTCTTTGTGGTGGCCGCTGAGGCTCTGGTCAATCTCCAGATTGCGCCGGGTGGCGGCATCGATGATGACCGCCTCTTCCCGCAGTTCGACTTTGGGTGGCTGCAGATGGGGCAGGGCGGTACGCTGGGTGTCCTGCACATATTGTAGTAGGGCTCCGGCGGCACGAATGGCCAGGCTCAGGTGCTGGCAGCCGAATCCGGCCAGATCCTTGACCCCATATTGATCACAGAGCAGACGCAGGCAGGTATCGGCCTCATAATGCCATGGCGGGCGGCGGGTAAGACCGCTGTTGGGCAGATGGGTCAGGGCGCACTGTTCATCGATCAGCAGTTCCGCCGGACGCAATCGCTCCAGTTCACCGCTCAGCGCCTCTTCACCCCGGAACTCCTGCAACAGAAAACGACCACTGCCCAGATCGAGGGTGGCCAGCCCCAGCTGTTGTTGCTGGCCTTCGCATAGGGCAGCGATGAGATTGTCGCGCCGTTCTTCCAGCAGCGCCTCATCAGTAACCGTGCCGGGGGTGACAATGCGGGTGACCTGACGCTCCACCGGGCCTTTACTGGTGGCTGGGTCGCCGATCTGTTCGCAGATAGCGACAGATTCACCCTGTTTGACCAGCTTGGCCAAATACCCCTCCGCGGCGTGATAAGGGATGCCGGCCATGGGGATGGGCTTGCCTGCGGACTGACCGCGCTGGGTTAATGTGATGCCCAACAGGGCTGCAGCCCGCTCGGCATCCTGATAAAAGAGTTCGTAAAAATCCCCCATGCGATAAAACAGCAGCCGATGCGGGTGCTCCGCCTTCAGCTTCAGATACTGCTGCATCATGGGGGTGTGAGACGGTTTCCCTTCTTCGGAAGAGACTTTTTTGGATTTCGCCATCACTGTTTGGGTGTTAGGGCATGACCGGTGGCGGGCAGCGCCGGACACCACCGTTAAGGTGCGCGGCCAGGGCACTGTCCATGGTCCGGGCATGGAGATCAAACCACTGCGGGGCCTGCTCGTTGATATAGGCACGGGCAAAGAGATCTGAACCCTGGTTGAGCCTGTTGGCAAAGCGATGCAGATCCCCCAGCACCCGCAGATGTTCATCCTGGTGTTCGCGCAGTGCAGGAAAACCACTGCAGGCCATGAGTTCATTCTCTGCCGCAAAATGGGCTTCGGTGTGCTGAACCAGTTGATGGAACAGATCAGGAAAATCAGCCTTACTGGCCTGTCCCAATCGGTTTACCAACTGAATGAACTCCGCATGGGTCTGGTCCATGCTGTCTACACCTAGCTGATAGTGGGGTGTTTCAGGATCGATAAGAGGTGTCATGGATGCATTTTATCGCCTGATAATGCGCTTGTCTGGTATTGAATGAAACCTGTGGGTTTATGAAGTGTTGTTGATAGTGTGCCGCAGGACGAGGCGGCCCAGACAACAGAAGCAAAGCTGGAACAGGCAAGCAAATGAAAAAGTCCGTCCTTTTGGGTGGCGGGCAATATTTTTCTGAATAGGTGGGGTAGCGTTCACCATTGCCTTGCACCAAAGTTGCGCGTCGGAAAGGGATTATGCACCCATATAAAGCAAGAATAACCATCCTTGAAGATCGAGATCGGTATTGGATAGTCTGTGCTTATCATTTTGATTTTAAATTATTATTTTTGTGTTATTGGGGTGTATTGTCTGGAAAAATTATTGGTGGTACATTTTTTGCTAATTAATGCCATCCCGTCTGTGTTCAAAACGAAAGCTCAATGCGCAAATCCTATTCAGGAAACGAAATGCTGTACCACATGCCTTTCATTCGCAGATATGAAGAAAATCTACAGAATCTTGCTGACTGGTGGCAGAAGGTCACTCTGATTGGCAAGATCAACAGTCGAGAGTGACAGGCTGGAGTTGGATACTGAATTTGCTGCTTTAGCCGTGGGCGAACGTTGCTCAAAACTGCTTGCCTATGACGGCCAATACTATGCCACTGGTACCGCCATGTCCCAAGGCTATCGGGAATATAAAACCACTGGAGACTACGTCAACTGAGGTCCTGAGTCTGGTGTTTACCCCACTTTATAAACCGATGTTCATCCCCTGTCAACTGCATTGAGTCGTGATATGAAAATAAAAACAAAACTGATGTCCGGTGGCATTTTGTTGACGTTGCTTCCTGCCATCGTTGCCAGTTCGCTCATTGGTTGGAACGCGAATGAGCATACAGAGCGCGCATTGCATGATCTGGCCAAATCAAAACTGGTTGCCCTTCGGGAGACTCGGGCAGAGCAGATTTCCAACTATTTCCAATCGATCAACAATCAGGCACTGGTCTATGCCAAAGGGCGGATGACCATCGATGCCATGCGGGAATTATCCGCTGCATTTTTTGCGTTGACTGATGAGGTGTCAGCGAATATTGCAGATGAGCGGGGTGCCTTGAAACACTACTACACCGAGCAATTCGGTGCGGAATATGCCAGGCGGAACAATGGCCAACAAGCCGATATCGAGCAGATATTCTCACGCCTTGGCGAATCGGCAGTGCCCATGCAATACCGCTATATTTTGAAAAATCCCAACCCCTTGGGAGAGAAAGACAAATTAGACAAAAGCCCTGAGGCTTCCAGCTACTCCAAATTGCATAGCCTGTATCATCCCTCTTTCAGAGAATTGCAGCAAAGGTTCGGTTATTACGACATCTTTCTGATCGATGCGAATAGCGGTCAGGTCGTTTATACCGTTTTTAAAGAACTGGATTTTTCCTCATCCCTGAAAACGGGCCCCTTTTCAGCATCCGGTTTGGCGGATGCCTACCGTGGTGCCATGAAACTGGATGAAGGGCAGGCCTTCATGACCGATTTTGCCCCTTACGTTCCGTCCTATCAGGATCCTGCCGCGTTCATTGCCGCGCCTATCTTTGACCAGGGAAAACGCATCGGTGTCATCGCTTTCCAGATGCCCATCGACAAAATCAACAGCGTCATGACCAGTGATGGCAAATGGAAAGCGTCCGGTTTTGGTGAGAGTGGTGAGACCTATCTGGTCGGTTCCGATTTCAGGATGCGTAGCCTGAGCCGTTTTTGGATTGAGGATGCCAAGGGATTTCTTTCCGCGCTCAGATCTGCTGGCACGGAAGACCAGACAACCATTGCGACCATGGAGGCCAAACAGACGGTTATCGGTCTGCAAAGCGTCCACTCCCCCGGGGCCAAAAGTGCCATCAGCGGAGAGACAGGTTTCGATGTCTTCCCCGATTACCGGGGCATTCCAGTGCTGTCGGCCTATAAGCCATTGGATATCAATGGGCAGCATTGGGCGATTCTCGCTGAAGTGGATGAAGCAGAGGCTTATGCCGAAGCCATTGCATCGAAGAATCAAGTCATTTACATGATCGTGGTAACGTCGGTGATTCTGCTGCTCATCAGCAGCCTTTTGGGTTGGGCCTATAGTCGCGCCTTAACCCGACCACTGGAGCGTATCGTTACTTCAATGGAAGACATCTCCTGTGGCTCAGGTGATCTCAGGGTACGCCTGGATGCCAGCTCTCAGGATGAATTGGGGCGACTTGCCGGGGCATTCAATAAGTTCGTTGAGAAAATCGATACCATTATGCAAAGCATCAGGGGCTCCACCCGCGAGTTGACCAGCGCGTCCGGTGATTTGTCGAGAGTAACCCAGGATACGCGTCTGAACATGGAGCAGCAGCAGAGGGAGATTCAACAGGTGGCCATCGCCATTGAGGGAATGACGGCTACAGTCAGAGAGGTGGCGGAAAATACCCAAGCAACAGCCGAGGCGGCCAATCATGCAGAAAGCCAGGTTGGTGAAGGAAAGACGGTAGTCGAACTCAGTGCCTCTGCTATACAAAACCTGTCTGATCGGATCAAGGCATCCTACGAGGTGATCTCGGCCCTGCAAAAAGATAGCGCCAATGTAGGAACGGTTCTTGATGTCATTCGAGGCATTGCGGAACAGACCAATCTTTTGGCATTGAACGCGGCTATTGAGGCGGCGCGTGCTGGGGAGCATGGCCGCGGGTTTGCTGTAGTGGCGGATGAAATACGGGGTTTGGCAATGAAGACACAGGAATCCACGGAAGAGATTCGCACCATCATTGAATCACTCCAGTCCCGTAGCAATCAGACCACCAAACTTTTGCATGAAAACAACGCCGACATCGAAACGACCGTCAGCCTGTCCGCCAAGACCGAGCATGCCTTCCTGGAGATACAAAACGCGGTACAGCATCTGTTGACCATGAGTACCCAGATTGCTACTGCCAGCGAAGAGCAATCGGCGGTGACGGAAGAGATTGCGCAAAACATCGACAGAATATCCAATGCTGCGGAAAATACGGTCTCCGGCGCGGAGCAGACTGCCTCTTCCAGCGAGATGCTCACCCAGATCGGTGAGGGGTTGAGCCAATTGGTTGGCCAGTTTCAGGTCAGTGGGTAGAACGCTTAGTCCCTTGGCCGAATCACCAACACCTTGATCAGGGTGCGAACCTCAACCACCTCCTGGAGTTGAAAACCGCCCGATTCCAACAGGCCCTGCCACTCTGCCAAGGTGCGTTCCCGGCCCCGGGTGTTGACCAGCATTTGCATATCGAAACTGGCGGTCATGGGGTTGATATGCTGCGCTTCAGCAACCATGTCGGCGATGAGAATGGTGGGTTTATGGCGGCGGCAGGCCGTTTTGAGGTTGCGTAATACTCCCAGGGCCTCCTCCTCGCCCATACCGTGAAAGATGGCGGCGAAGAGATAGACGTCTTTGTCGGAGCGGGCAGCGGGGATGGCCTCCTGCATGTCGCCACCACTGAAGCTCAGACGTTCGTACAGTTGGGGCGCTACTTTGTTGCGCCAATAGGCAGCAGCCCCCTCGGTGACGGATGGCCGGTCGAAGACCAGCGCGGTAAGGGTTGGCTGTTGCGCCAGAATGGCCATGACTTTCTTGCCATTTGAGCCACCGACGTCGATGATACGTTCGAACCGGCTCCAGTCGAGGTCGCTCAGATAGTCGGTACCGGTCAGGGCCTCCACAGACTCCATCGCCTCGGTAAAAAGGGTGTCGAAAGTGGGGTATTTGCTCATGTAATGGAACAGTTCTTCGCCGTGATGCCTTTCAAAGGGCACTTCGCCACTGGCCATGGCCGGAACCAGGGAGTCAAACCAGGGGCCGCTGATCTCGGCGGAGTTGTGCATGCGGATCATGGCCCGCACGCTTTGAGGATGATCCTGGCGTAGATGGCTTGAGACCCTGTTGTTGCGAAAGCGTTGTTCTCCGCATTCCTCGAAAACTCCCAAGGCAGCCAGCATGCGCAGCAGACGGTAGAGGTGGTCCTGGTGCAGCGACAGCGAGTCGGCCAGTTGCTGGATCTCCTGTTCCTCATCGGCCAGGGCATCGGCAATGCCCAATTCGGCAGCGGCATGGAGGGCGCGGGATTGCCAGTAGGCGCTGCTCATCTGGATCAGCCGAAAGGGGGGTGGGGTGATCTTGTCGGGCAGATGGGTCAGGGCGTTGGCAAAGCACATGGCCCGATGGAAGAGCTTGACCTTGAAGTGGTTGCGTTGCAGGCTGGTCATCTCATGCCTCCTTCTTTGGCATCAGTCCGGCGGTGAACAACTGGCCGTTGAATTCGGCCAGTTGGTCGAGAAAATCGGCATCCATGGGCCGCTCCATGTGCGCTTCGAACACCTCTTTGATCAACATAGGCATCATGGCCAGGCTGACGAAGGCGATGTGCACCGCATCGGGGTCGACGGCCGCGCTGACCTGCCCCTGTTGTTTGAAGGCCTCGATCTTTTTGCGGCTACGGCGGCGGCCCCGCTCCAGCAATTGATGGATAAAACGCTTGCCAGGGCCATGGTTGAAGGCCAATACCTTGAGTTCCAGGGCGGGGAAGCGCGGATTCTCCAGCATGGTTTGGTAATAGATGCGGAAATAGTCGGTCAGACCCTGAGTGGAATCGAGCAGCTCAGAGTCCATGACATCCAGCAGCGGTTGGAGCGTCTGGCGGATCATCTCCTCATACAGACCTTCCTTGTTGCCAAAGTAGTAACGGATCATGGAGATGTTGGTATCCGCCTCGGCAGCGATCTGACGGGTGGTGACCCGGTGATAGTCGTCACGCAGAAAGCAGGCCAGGGCGGCCTGTATCAAGCGATCAGGAACTGCTGATTTTGTGCTGTTTTCTGTGTCCGCCATCTCTGTTCTCCAAGAGGTGTTGAGGAGAGCCTAACAGCGGTTTACTTGCGCTCGAAGCAAAAGCGTTAATCAATGTTCAGAGATTGATTGAGAGGCTCAGAGGTCTTCCTCGTCTTCATCCCTCTTTTTGTGCCTGGTTCTGCGTTCGGGCTCCTGGTGGGCGGCCAGGTAGGGAATGATCTGCTGAAAAGGGATGGCATTGAGTTCGCCAAACAGACTCCTGGCGGCGGAGATCAGTCCAAAAATATTATCGATGACGCGAGGCTCTGCAGCATCAGGGTTGATCACGGCATCCAGCCCTTCCAGACCACCCAGTTGCAGGCGCAGGGCCTTGGGGTGGGGTAACTGGGCTGTGCCTCCAACTTTGAGCGCGAAGCGGGCCTGGTGTTGGAGTTGGGTCAGAAACTCATCACATTGGGTCTGGGCTGTGGTTGAGAGGCATTCCACCCCCTCACGCTCGGCGATACAAAAGCGCTGGGCCTTGGCACATCCGGCACGGTTACTGAGCAGGCTTTTTTCGTAGAGGCAGCGGCAGGGATTGATTTCCTGGTAGGTTTGGCGGAAGGCGTTTTGGTCCATGATCGGCTTTGCCCCTAATCCTGACTCTGCTTAAAACGGTGGATCAAACGCCGGTCCCGTTTGCTGGGCTTGCCTCTGGGTCTCTGGGGATTGGCTTCTCGTTCGACACGCCGTTGGGCAACCAGTTCCTGACGGCGGGCGTGGCTGGCTTCTGATTCCAGGTAGAAGTGTTGGGCCTCAGAGGCGGGACGGCGCTGGCTGGGCAGTTGCTGTACTTCAATGTCCCATTCATAGCCGTTGATGCTGATCTGCAACTGGGTACCGATGTGGATCTCTTTGCCGGGCTTGGTGCGTTGGTCGTTGCAATGCACCTTGCCGCCGTTGACCGCCTCGACCGCCAGTTTGCGGGTCTTGAAAAAACGCGCTGCCCAGAGCCATTTGTCCAGGCGCATGGTGGTTTTTGGGGTATCGGTCATGGTTTTGTCTGAGTACCTCTCTGCTACCGATGAGTGTAAGCCTTATTTTCTGCAAGACAGGGATGACTATGAGTTTAGTTGAAGGGGGGCCAACTTAACCAGCGCCTAGTTGGGATCGGGGGCTAGTCGAATATCCCTGCTATAGCCCAAAATGAAGAATGATCACCAATTGCGGTTTTCTCACAGTTGAGATTTGAATCCGAGGCCATAATGAAACCCCAAAGCCTGCTTACCCTTTGCCTGATATCAAATATGGCGATGGCTACAGATCAAGAGCGACAACTCCGCCCGATCGAAATGCCCAAGCCGGAGTATCCTGAAACCGCCAGGGCCCTTGGGCACCAGGGGAAGGTCTTGGTCTCTTTTCAGATTCTTCCCAATGGCATGCCGACGTCAGTCGAGATCAAAGAATCATCATACTCATCGATTCTTGACGAGGCAGCCGTTACCTCGGTAAAGAAATGGCGGTTTTCTCCAGCAACCAATCCCGAGGAAAACGCAATATTCAGTCGTGTCATGGTGCCCTTTTTGTTTGTAAAAGATCATGAAGGGACCATCATGCAGAAAACCTGTGGCGACCTGAATGCTGATGTCCAGTTCTTCCGCGTGGCATTCCCGGATAAACCACTATCCCATATGCGGATTTCTGGTCTTACGCAGACCATGCTAAGACAATCTGGAGAACTTCCCCGCACGATAACTGTCACGGGAGACGGTTTTTCCCGTTTCTTCGAAACCACCGTCCAGAGATGCAAGGCAAATCCAAATGACACATATGGAAATGCCTTGCTTGGCGCAATCAGTGGGCTGAATCACTGACATCAGAAAATGAGCGCTTTTCCGGTGCTATCCGGTTGGATCGAGGATGATATTGGGTTCTTTCCGTTCTCCGTTTGACCTGTTGTGAGTAGATCAGTCCAGCCATTGGGAATGGCGTGTTTTACTTTGGCTTGTTTCATCTTGCGGCACAGGCAAAGGGAGATTATGCTCCACGCACCTTTTTCTGGAGAACCGCAGTGGGTAAACAGCTCAGTAGAAACACAGCCATCACCATCGCCGCAGCTGCCATCATAGCTGGCGTCATGATCCACAATGGCACGAATGATGGCCGGCATAGCCCCAGTCACGCCACTGCATCCTCTGCGTCATACATCACCGCTGAGGATCAAGCCTTGACGGACAAGCTTCAGCCATTCATCTCCTGCGTCAATACGGTTGATCTACGCCTTCAGACGGTCATTCCCGAGTATCATCAGGTTGTCAACATACTGACCCAGGATTCAAACGCCTCCATCAGTCAGATTTTCTGGGGGCGCTTTAAAATCAAACCCTATGAGGTTGATAACCAGTTCACCAAAGACTGTGTCAAAGGCCTGCAAGGGGCAATCGCCATGTCACCTGCTGACGCTGGACTCGATGCCACCGGCAGGGAATATGCTGAGACGCTGGAGCAGCTCATTCCACTGATGAATGACGCCAATGCCTATTACGAACATGGCGACTACAAAGATGACAAGATGCAGAAGGGCAAAGAGCTGGACGCAAAACTCAGCCCTCTTCTTGATCGGCTTTCCGCTTCGTCCGTAACGCTACGTGAACTTGTACGCACCAACAATCGCACCCTGCGTGAACACGAGCTCTCAGCGATGGAGAAACAGGACGGCAAGACCTTCAAATGGCATACGCTCAACTTCATGTTTCAGGCCCGCGTTGCCATTGATGATCTGGATGCTCTGGCAAGCTCGGATAAGCTGTCCGCTGAAAGCATTCAACCGATTGAGCAACGGCTTCAAGCCGCCCTGGATGAAGGTAGGGCCTATGGCGCTGCCCACTCGGGAGAGAAGACGCGCCTTGGAAACCGGCCCTATTGGTTTTCAATGGAAAATGACGCCGATTTCCTGTTAACGGAAATCAAAGAGCTTCGACGCGCCTTCTCCAATCATGAAGACCGAGATCAACTTGTCTCCACCTTTTCCCAGGTTGGGGATCGTTTCAATAGCTTGGTGAAAAACTATAACATGGCTGCAAGGTACGATAATTGAGACTGCCATCCCTTGTATCGTCAGGGAGCGCTTTGGCTGGTCCTGCACATGGGCTCAACCAGAGCAGTACAAACGGCACCACAGACGATTAGTGTCAAGGTAGACCTAGACCTTACTCATGGATCAGTCCGCGCTGTATACATGCATTGAGGATGCAGGCTTTTCAGTTCTCGTCTTTGAAGACCACCCCCAATTTTTTGGTAACTGGCGCGTGCTCATCAAGCGGGAACAGAAAATCTTCGAGATTGCCAGTAATGGTCGGGAAGGTTGCTTAACCTTATGGGCCCAAACGGGAGATAAGAGCGAAAAACTTTTTGAAACCGAATCGTCCAGACTCAGTCAGAAACAAGAATTGGTTCTCATCAAACAGTGGCTAAAGGAAAGGTGACAACGGCCTCATCAGCCCAAAACCGCTTTGGTGCCGACAAACAGGCACAAGCTTGTGCTTTATTGTGATTTTGTAACTTGTCACAGAAGGTTTTTGTAGCATAAATCACAGACTGATTTCAGTGGAGTTGTAAAATCCCGGCTACAAAATTAACAGTTAACTCCAATGCCATTAACTTAAGCCCCCCACTCACCGGCAGCGCTTGTAATTCGGGTGAAAGCCAGGGACCCTGACCTTCTT
>JBNKLG010000086.1:0-11691 GCA_050292235.1 Sedimenticolaceae bacterium
GCGCCCGATCCACAGCCAGGACGTTGCGGGCAATATCCGAGACCATGACAATGCCATGTTCATCATCGGCGTGACGCTTTTTCACCACCAGACAGCGGGTCTCTTTGTGGGCCATGGTCTTGAGAGCATCGGCCACGGTATCCAGACCATCCACCATGTCGAAATTGGTTTTCATGACATCACGGACGCGGACAATGGATTTTGTTTCGGTCATATCTGATCCTCCACCATGCTGTAGAGCTCGTTGATCTGATGGCTTACACCCACGGCATCTTCGACATCGATCTGAAAGGCGATACCACGCCCCGGTTTCTCTTCGAATTTGCAGACCTCAGCGAGAATCTCCAATATCTGCCGGGAGAGATGCTCCTCCACCAGCAGGAGAACCACGTCCCGCTGGGCCTCCAGGCTCAGGCCAAAAAAGGTCTTGGATTTACTCATCCCCTCACCCCGGGCCGAGTTAATGACCGTCGAGCCCTTGGCCCCGGCCTCTCTGGCGGCCTTCACCACCCTGTCCGTGAGGTTATCCTCTACCAGAGCAATAATCAGCTTAAAGTGCATCTCTACCCCCTTTTTTGTCGCTTCTGTTCTCGCCGCCCATACCAGTCGCCCACCTGAGCGTACGCCATCACCGCCATGATGGGAAAGAGGCTGGCGAAGGCGATGAGGCCAAATCCATCCAGCAAAGGATTGCGACCCGGAATGTTGCTGGACAATCCCAATCCCAATGCCGCCACCAGGGGCACGGTCACTGTGGAAGTGGTGACACCACCGGAATCGTAGGCCAGGGCAATAATGGCCTTGGGACAATAGAGCGTCTGCACCATGACCAGAACGTAACCGGCCATGATGTAGTAATGCAATGGCGTGCCGGTGACAATGCGAAAAGCACCCAGAGCAATACCGATCGCCACCCCGATGGCCACGGCAATCCGCAGCCCCGTAGCACCAACACTGCCACCGGATACCTGCTGCGCCTTTAGCGCCACTGCCAGCAAAGAGGGCTCCGCAATGGTAGTGGAAAAGCCGATGGCCGCCGCAAACAGATAGACCCAGAGATAGTGCGTCCAACGGGCTCCTTCATGGCCATCCGGCAGTCCCAAAAATTCGGGATGGGTCAACTGGGCCGCCATCACCTTCCCTAAAGGGAAAAGCGCCTCCTCCAATCCCATGAGAAAAAAACTCAGCCCCAGAATGACCAGCAAAAAGCCCAGCAATACCTGACGCAGATGGGGAACGGGACGGCGTAACACCAGAAACTGAAACCCAAACAGCACCCCGGCGATGGGCAGAACATCATCAAGGGTATCGATAAAGATGCGCAGGAAATCGACAGGAGAACTCATTGCAGCAACATCCCATAGCCCATGACGAAGATCATGGGGGTCAGCGAGGCAAAAGCGATGAGGCCAAAGCCATCGGTCAGAGGGTTGCGCCCAGCGATAGCACTGGACAGGCCCACCCCCAAAGCAGTCACCAGAGGCACCGTAATGGTAGAGGTAGTTACCCCACCGGAATCATAGGCGATACCAATGATCTCCTTGGGCGCAAAAGCGGTCATGATCACCACGCCAAAGTAACCAGCCAGGATCAGATACTGCACAGGCCAGCCCATAATAATGCGAATCACACCCAGCAGAATGGCCACGCCTACCGACAGTGCCACTGAGAATCGCAAGCCCTCGGCATAGCGGGTCATGGCCGCCTCGCTCTTCTCAATCAAACCACCTTCTGCAGCGACCTGAGCAGCCTCATCCGCCACCGCAATCAAAGCAGGCTCAGCCACCGTAGTGCCAAACCCCAAAGCAAAAGCGAACAGGCTCAACCAAAGCAGACTGCCTTTGCTGGCGAAGTCAAAAGCCATGGTTTCACCCAGGGGGAAAAGCCCCATCTGCAAACCCTGCACAAAAAGAGTGAGGCCAACCACCACCAGGATGATGCCAAAAGTAATCTCAAACAGATTGGGAAAGGGCTTTTGCAGAACGACCAACTGAAAAAAACTGATGACCAGGATAATGGGCAAAAGATCTTTGCCACTATCCCGTAGAGATGCCAGCAATTTTCCAATCCAACGCTTCAATTCAGAGCCCTTTGCCAGCAAGGCATTGCTTGTTGGGTTAAGCTTAGCTGAAATCTACTCCGCGCCAAACCAAGACCCCAATATCTGACGCAAAGAACATTTTGTGAACCCGGTCACCTTTTCTCGGCACTTCATCAACTAAATTTAATCTAACTCCAGGTGTCAGGTTTTTTCCGCTATAGTTACTGAGGACCCAAAGAAATTGCCTCCTTTTGTAATTATTTGGAACGAAAATTGAAGGTGCAAACGCATCATTGTATCCTGACAACAGCCCCATTTTTCAGGGGCTCTAACTAAGGGGGGAGCGGATTCCGTTCCTATTTGAGACCGCAGGTATGCCCATGGTTGCCAGTCGACAAAACTCGGATGGAAAGGTCATCAATTTACCCACTCAAGGAAGAACCAAAACATCTTATGGATTGAGCGACCATTCCAATAGCCTGACCAGTGAGTGCAAGCGCCTCACTGAGGCCCGTCTGAACAAAATGCTACAAAGCCTGCTGGAAGGGCTGGACGATAGCCTGTTCAATCTGGCCGAAAAGGCCGACAGTCACAAACAGAACGACTACTTCCATGCCATGCGTGAAATGCGCAAACTGGGTAGTGGCCTGGCGCATCGAGTCAGCCGACAGGTATTGGCCCAATTCGACCAATTCATTCAACAGGGCCCAAACGCCAAACAGTTTATCCCCCAAAGCCAACTCAGCGATGAGCTGAGTCTGGTAGAGGAGTCCAGTTTTGAGGAAGAGCTTGCCATCACTACCATGAGCAAGCGCACGGAAAAACAACACTCTCAAGAACTTTCGGCCCTGGCTGATCGCTTTGGACTCATCATCCAGCAGAAAGAGCTGGAGGCAAAAGAGCTTCCGGTCGCACCCAGAGTGATTTGCCAAGCCATTGCTGACCCCATTTCAGAACTGGGCATGGAGCTGGATACCCGTTTGGTCATTTACAAGCTGTTTGAAAAGGGCATTGCCACCCAACTGGGCAAACTCTATGGCGATCTCAACAACCTATTGAGTCAAAACGGTGTTCTTCCGAAACTCCCCAAAAAAGGCATACGTAATCCAAACCGCTCCAGCTCTGGTAGTCGGAGAGCCCCCGACAAAGAGGGACAATCTGAAGGAAAACTGAAAACCCGAGAAGATGAGGACACCGCAGACACAGAAGCGGAAGCAGAAGCCCTGCAACTTTTTGACACTCTGCGGCAACTGGTTGCCCAGCATCCCTTAATTGCCGCTTCTGCGACAGCAAGCAGTGCGGCAACGGCCGCCTTACCCGCTGCACCCACCGGCGAAGTCCTTTCCGCCCTGAGCCAGATTCAGCACCTGCCACCAGCCACGACAGCCAGTAGCCTCTCCCCCGATGAACTCAAGGCCCTGTTGCTACAACAACACGCCATCGGCCAGGGCGAGAAAGCCCAACAGCATCTGGACAGAAACGACGAAGAGATGATCAACGTCGTCGCACTTTTGTTCGATTACATTCTGGATGACCCGGCGCTCAGTGACCATATCAAGGTCTTATTGGGTCGCTTGCAAATACCCTTACTCAAGGTGGCATTGATAGATCGCAGCCTCTTTGGGAAGAAAAATCATCCGGCCCGGCGCCTGTTGAACAATCTGGCCAAGGCCGCGGTACGTCTCGATGATGGGGCAGTGTCAAATGAAGACCCGCTCTACCTCATGATTGAGTCCACGGTTGAGACCATTCTTAAAGAGTTTGAAGACAATCTCGATATCTTTACCACCCTGCTGGAAGACTTTGCTGCCTTTCTTAATCAGGAGGAGGCCAAGGCCGAGGCCATTGAAAGGCGTGAATCCAAGGCCAACGAGGGTCGTGAACGCCTGCGTGCTGCCCGTCGCCTGGCCAAAGAGAGCCTGCGGTATCTTCTGGAACGCCACCCCAGAATGGCAGATGTCACCCGCACCCTCATGGCTGGCCCTTGGAAAGATGTGTTGTCTACGGCCTGTTTACGTCATGGGCCTGAAAGCGATGAGTGGCATCAGGATCTCGATCTCATTGAGCGCATCATCTGGAGTACCGAACCCAAAAGCTCCACTGAAGACCGACAAAGGCTGCTTTCCGATATTCCCATCCTGATCCGCAGCCTCAAAGATATGCTGGATCGCATTGCCTTTGATTCAGAAAAAAGCCGAATCATCTTTCAAGCACTGCAGCAGGCCCATATTGCCTGCCTTCGCAACAAAGCACCACAAACCACCACCCGTCTTCTTTTTGACGAGCCGGATTCAGAACTTGAGGAAGACACGGAAATCAGTATTTTCACCCCAACCCTTTCCAGCCCGGTCTCCACCGATATGGAAACGGATGCTGAGGAAACCGAGCTTTCCCCCGATGAAGAGACCATCGACAACAGCCAAGACGATGCCTGGCAATTGGCTGAAACCGCCGAGATCGGGACCTGGTTCGAATATAAATTTGGTGGTGACGCCCTGCTTCGGGTCAAGTTGTCATGGCGCAGTGGCATCAGTGACCTCTGCGTCTTCGTCAATCGCAAAGGCATGAAAGTCGCGGAGTTGCGTGTACCCGAGATCGCAGAAGGCATACGCCGTGGTGACCTGCGCGTCGTGGAAGAAGCCGCCTCTCCTTTCCTGGTCGATCGCGCCATGAATGCCCTGGTGAAATCCCTGAAACAACGAGTTGCCTAATCTGCATTCCCCATAAGATTAAGGGCGCCATCTGGCGCCCTTAATCTTTCGCTTTATGGCAAAAGTATCAGCCAAAGATATCCTGGGTAATGTTCCTGTACCAGGAGTACGCAAACTGAACTTCCCGGGCACGCATGGCATCGGTGGTTTCGTCATAACCTGGCGTCAAACCACCCGCCCCCTTAACTGGCTGGATCGTGCCATCGGCATAACGATAGACCATGGCTACAGAAACGGCATCACTGGGCGTAATAAGGGAATAACAGGTATTGACATAGGAAGGCTGTGGTGCCTCCTGACCATTGAGCAAGGCCACCACGGCAGCAGCACAAACCTTTGCCTCGGAGTTCGCGGCATAGCCCGACTTGGGGATAGGCGAGGCAATGGCCGCATCACCGATCACATGGATGCCCGGCCTCTGCATGGATTCAAAGGTCTTGACGTCCACCGGACACCAGCCACCCTCATTGGTCAGCCCCGCTTCAAAGGCGATCTTACCCGCCTTTTGCGCCGGTATCAGATTCAATACATCGGCTCTCACCTCATCAAAAGCAGTGGTCACCGTGCGGGTTTTGGGATCAATGGCGGTGACCACATTGTCATCCGCCCCTTTTGGTGTGCCGCGCCATTCGATCAAAGCGTTGTCGGTTTCATAGCCGAAATATCGTTTCCAGCCCGCAACAAAAAGGCTCATCTTAGAAAAAGCCGGTTTGGGATCGATGAGGATAACCTTCGATTTCGGTTTATGGTTTTTCAGGTACCAGGCAATCTGCGAAGCACGCTCATAGGGGCCCGGCGGACAGCGATAGGGATTGGGTGGCGGGCAAATGACCACGGTACCACCATCGTCCATTGCCTCCAGTTGTTTGCGTAACAGCCGCGTCTGTGAACCCGCCTTCCAGGCATGGGGGATCTCTTCAGCCACCGTCTCATCATAGCCTTCGATCCCGTCCCATCTAAAACCCACACCGGGAGAGACGATACAACGGTCAAAGGCAAAGGTCTGACCACCTGCCGTCATCACCACCCGCTTTTCCGCATCGATAGCCGTGGCTTTATCGTGCACCACAGTACAACCGTGCTTTTTCAGACCATCGTAGCCAAATTTGATCGAATCCAGCTGGCGCTCTCCGCTCAGTACCTCATTACTGAGGTAACAGGTGTAATAGTGTTCATTGGGCTCAATAATCGTGACCTCGATATTGGCATCCGCCATACGAATATATTTGGCTGCCGTAGCGCCGCCGGTGCCACCACCGACGACCACCACCTTTTTCTTGGCACCCGCACTGGCAAAGGCGCCAAAGCCCAGGGAAGTGCTGACCACCGCAGCACCACCAGACAATTTGAAAAAGTCTCTGCGATTCAATGGACTCATGAACCTCTCCTCCTACTTCTGGCTGGCGTAATAGTGTAAAAGCTGTTTGATGCCTTCATCACCGGCCTGCTGATGCATCTTCTCGATCTTTCTTTTCATCTTATTGGGTATCTCCCGACTGCCATTTGAGAAGTCTTCGAAACTATAGATCAGATAGGGTAGCCACTGGCCCGCAATCACGCCGCTATCCTCACTGGATTTGCCACCCTCCTCGTGGCATTTCTCGCAGAACGTTTCATGCAACTTGGCACCTTTTTCTGCCAGGGCAGCATCGGCCTTCTGATCTGCAGGCTGAAATGTCTGCCGCCCAAAATAATCGGCCATGGCTTCAAATTCCTTTTTGGAATAGCCCTTGGCAATCCGATTCATGATGGTGGCAAAACGATCCTCCTCTTTGAATGCCATCATGGCATCCATGAAAGCCTCTTTTCCCATACCTGCGATGGTCGGCGTGGCCGGCCCCTGGCTGACACCATGGGTTCCGTGACAGCCTGCGCAGGCATTGCCCAGCATGGCACCACTGGGGGTTGCTGCCGAAATCGCCGAGCTCAGGGCCAAACCACAAGCCGCTAACGCACCTTTACATAAGGATTTTTGCATCGGAGTCCTCCACGGGGTTTCAAAGGGAAAAGGTCGCACTTTCCTGTCCAACCTGAAGGCGACAGCATAACAAGCAGTCACCAAAGCGTGCAGAGTTTGACCTCAGACAGGCCAAGCCGTTCCCATCCCAGAGGACACCTAAGGGTAAGATAGGGTTTTCAGACTTCAGAGCGACAAAAAAGATGGCTTGGTGGGGAAAGGTAATCGGCAGTGCATTCGGATTTTGGTTTGGCGGCCCCCTTGGCGCGGTGTTGGGCGCGGCCCTCGGTCATAGCTTTGACCAGGGCATGGTGCAACAGGATCAAGAGGAACCACAACTGGAAACCGGCAACCAGGAACGGGTGCAGATCGCCTTTTTCACTGCCACTTTCAGTGTATTGGGTGCGGTGGCCAAAGCCGATGGCCGGGTCTCACCAGATGAAATCGCTCTGGCTGAGAATATCATGGCGGAAATGGATCTGACACAAGAAAAACGCCGTCTTGCCATTCAACTTTTCAATGAAGGCAAAGCCCCGGACTTCCCTCTGGCAGAGGCCCTGGAACAGTTTCGGACAGAATGCCACCGCCGCAGCAATCTCATGCGCCTGTTTCTGGAGATCCAGATCCAGGCCGCCTTTGCTGACGGGGAACTGCATCCGGCGGAAACCAAACTGTTATTGGAGATTTGCCGTCACCTGGGTTTTCCCGAATTTATCTTCCGCCAGCTGTTGCGCCGCATCCAGGCCGAGCAGGGCTTTCACCATCAACGCCAGGGCTCCCATGCCAGCCAGCGTGGCCCCAGTCTGGCGGATGCCTACCAGATCATTGGTGTGGAAGAGAGCGCTGCCAATGCCGAGATCAAAAAATCCTACCGCCGCCTCATGAGTCAGCATCACCCTGACAAACTCATCGCCAAGGGCCTGCCCGAAGAGATGATGAAACTGGCCGAACAGAAGACCATCGAGATCAAACAGGCCTACGAGCAAATCAAAGCGGCTCGGGGAATGCGCTAACCCTTCAGGTCAGCGCCCTTCCTTCCGGCCCCCATTGCCGCTACCATACCGCCTCCCATGCCAGGTGTCCTCACCAAGAGGATGAAACGGGAAGCCGGTCAAAGTCCGGTGCTGCCCCCGCAACGGTAGGTGTGTCAGGCCAATCAAATCCACTGCTGAGACCTCGTGACTGCGAGCTTGGTGGGAAGGTGATCGGTGCGCTCGCACAAGCCCGGAGACCGGCCCGGCATATCACCTGAAAAAAGCGTACGGGTGGTGCGCTGGAGTCCAATACATGCAAAACAAAGCCCTCTTTGCCCTGCTTGCAGCTACCCCACTCTTTGCTCAAGCGGAAACCCCGCTGGATGAGATTCTGGTCACCGCCACCAGAACCGAAGAAAAGGCCGAGGATGCCCTCGCTGCAGTCACCCTGATCGATCGTGCCAACATCGAGCGTCAACAGGCCCAGTCACTGCCTGATCTGCTATCCCGCGTTGCCGGTATCCATATCACCAACCAGGGTGGGCCAGGCAAGCAAACCAGCCTTTTCATGCGCGGCACCAATTCTGACCATACCCTCATTCTCATTGATGGGGTCAAAACCGGTTCAGCCACCACCGGTATGACCCAGCTCCAATATCTGCCGCTGGAACAGGTCGAGCATATCGAGATCGTCCGCGGCCCGCGCTCGGCGCTCTATGGCTCTGAGGCCATCGGAGGGGTCATTCAGATCTTCACCCGCAAGGGCGAGGCCGGTTTTCAGCCCTATCTGCATCTGGGCGCGGGCAGTCATGGCACCACCAAAGGCTCGCTGGGCTTCAGCAGTGGAACGGGGGCGGCCTGGATGAACCTGCATCTGGATCACGAATCGACCCAGGGTATCGATGCCTGTAACAACAACAGTTTTACCTGTGGCGGCAATGAGCCGGATGACGACGGCTATCGTAATCACACCCTGGGACTGAACTTCGGCTACCAATTCACTGCCTCGACCGATATTGCCGTCCACCTGCAGCAGAGCCGGGGCAACGTGGAGAACGACTCCCTCTGGTGGAGCAATGAGACCGATTATCTGCAGCAAACCCTGGGCGCCACAGCCCATTTCTCTCCCATGGAACCCTGGAAGGTCACCCTCAGTGTCGGTCAGCATCGGGATGAATCCGACAATTACCTGAACGGCGCTTTTGTGAATCAGATTTACACCACCCGGGAAACCTGGTCGATCCAGAATGATGTCACCTTGGCTGAAGGGCATCTGCTTACCCTGGGGCTCGACCACCAGCTGGATGAAGTGACCGCCACCACCGCCTACACCGAAACCCGCCGCTCCAACCAGGGCGTTTTTGGCCAGTATCAGGGTCAGTTTGGCGATCAGGATCTCCAGCTCAGCCTACGTCAGGACGATAACGAACAGTTTGGCACCCATGAGACCGGCGGCTTGGCCTGGGGCTATGTCATTCGCCCTGACCTCAGAGTTTATGCCGCCTATGGCACCGCCTTTGCTGCGCCAACCTTTAATGACCTCTACTATCCCTTTGGCTTTGGCAACCCCAACCTCAAGCCAGAAGAGTCTAAGAGCTATGAGATCGGGCTCAAGGGTCAGCCCGCCTTTGGCCAGTGGCAACTCAGTCTCTTCCAAACCGACATCGACAACCTCATCGCTTACGATGCAGCAGCCTTCACCATGGTCAATGTGAACCAGGCCCGCATCCAGGGAGCAGAGGCCAGTCTCGGCACCGATATCCAAGGTTGGCAAATCCACACTTCTCTGACCTGGCAAGACCCCGAAGACCGCAAAACCGGCAAACAACTGGCACGGCGAGCCAAACACAAAGCAGTAATCACCGTGGACAAAGCCTTTTCGAACCACGCTATCGGCGCCACCCTCTCTGCTGTGGGCTCCAGTTTCGATGACCCGGCCAATGCCATCAAACTGGATGCCTATACCAAACTGGATCTGCGAGCGAGCTATGATTTGACCAAAAATTGGCGACTGGAGGGTAGCATCGAAAATGCGTTGGATGAGACCTACCAAACCGCCAACGACTTCAACCAACCGGGGCGCAGCTTTTTTGTTGGCGTTCGATACAGCCCCCGGTCATAACCCATGACTGACCCGGCACAGCGACACAAGACACGAATGCAGCGCAAAAAGGCCCTGGTCGATACGGCCATTGCCAAGGCGAATGAAGAGCGGGGCGTCATCATCCTGCTCACCGGCAATGGCAAGGGCAAATCCAGCTCTGCCTTTGGCATGGCTGTTCGCGCCCTCGGCCATGGCCAGCGAATCGGTGTCATCCAGTTCATCAAAGGCGGGGCACTCAGTGGTGAGCAGCTTTTTCTGGAGCAGCAGGCCAATGTGATCTGGCACTGCATGGGCACGGGCTTCACCTGGGAGAGTCAGGACCGAGCTAAGGAGAGCGCTGCCGCCAAGGCCCTTTGGCAAAAAGCCCTGGCTCTGCTACAGGACCCGAAGCTGGATCTGGTGATCCTGGACGAATTGACTTATATGTTTCAGCTGAAGTATTTGGATTGGGCGCAGGTGGAAACCGTTCTGCATCAACGCCCACCCAGCCAGAATCTCATCATCACCGGTCGTGGTGCCCAACAGCCTTTGATCGCCATGGCCGACACGGTGGGTGAGATTCGGGACATCAAACACGCCTTCCGTGCAGGCATCAAGGCCCAGCCAGGGGTAGAGTACTGATGCGGTGGCTGCTGTTACTCTGGTTTTGGCCAATTCTGGTTTGGGGGCAAGTCTCAGCCATCGACGATGAGGACACAGAGATTCAGCTGGATGCCCCGGCCCAGCGCATCGTCAGCCTCTCTCCCCACGCCACCGAACTGCTGTTTTCCCTGGGTGCCGGACAGCAAGTGGTGGGCATCGACAGTGCCAGTGACTATCCGCCCCAGGTGGCCCGGCTGCCCCGCATCGGCAATGCCCACAAAATCAATCTGGAGATCCTGCTCAATCTGAAACCCGATCTGGTGGTGGGCTGGCGCGATGGCAACGGCCAAAGAAACCTGCAACGACTACGCGAACTCGGTCTCAAGGTCTTCGTCAGTCAGCCCGACAACATTGCTGCTGTCAACCGCAACCTCATCGCTCTGGGGCGGCTCAGCGGCCACGGGGATCAGGCCCGACAGATCACCCAATCCCTGCGCAAAAAACGGGATCAACTGGCCAGCGCCCATCAGCATGAGCCTAAGGTTCGGGTCTTTTATCAGATCTGGGGCAATCCCATCATGACCCTCAACGGCCAGCATCCGGTCAATGAGATCATCGAACTGTGCGGTGGCCGCAATCTTTTCGCCGATCTGCCAGGTCGGGCGCCCAGCCTTAATCTGGAGGCTGTGGTAGCCGCTGATCCGCAAGTCATCATCGGCAGCGGCATGGGCAGCGAGCGCCCAGTTTGGCTGGATGCGTGGCAACGCTGGCCCGGCATCAGCGCCACACGCTCTGGCCACCTCTACCAGATTCACCCGGATCTGTTGCAGCGTAATGGTCCTAGGATACTTGATGGCGCCGAACGACTTTGCCGCCTGCTGGAACAGGTGCGCCAGTAGGCCTTCTACTTTTTGGGCAGTTTCTTCATGGGCGTAGGCTTGGGATTAGGCAGCTTTGCTTTAAGCCAGCCACTTACGCGTAACACCAACGCCTGTTCCTGCCCCTGAAACGTCACATCTGCCCCAGGCATTGGACTCAACCGATAAGCCCCTTTGCCACTCTGGCGTGCCCGGTTGCGCCGAAATGACGCCCCGGATACCACCGCTCCCTGTCCCCATTCCGGATAGATATCCAAGGCTGGCAATTTGAGTTGTTGCAGGGCTTCCGCGTCGGCGGTCTCCGCCCGCTCCACCTCTAGATCGATGAAGACCAACCCCTTCACATCGGGCCGGGGTCTGGCCGGACCTCCTGCATATTGAAGCGCCACTTTGGCCCCCTGACCCTGGCCAATGAGGACCAGATGATTGATTTTGCGCTGTTTG
>JBNKLG010000087.1:0-11641 GCA_050292235.1 Sedimenticolaceae bacterium
CAGACTGGCCAATTCCAGCATCTCTTCAAAGGTAATGCGATCCAGCTTTCGGGCTCTGGGCTCGACACGGGGATCGGTGGTATAGACACCATCCACATCGGTGAAGATCTGGCACTCATCCGCCTTCAGAGCCGCTGCCATAGCAACAGCCGTAGTATCGGAGCCACCCCGACCGAGGGTAGTGATGGCACCGTTCTCATCCATGCCCTGGAATCCAGCAATCACCACCACCCGGCCTGCAGCCAGATCAGCGCGTACCCGGGCGTCATCGATATCTTTAATCCTGGCCTTGTTATGTGCACTGTCTGTCAGGATATGCACCTGGGAACCGGTATAGGATTGAGCTGGGCAACCGAGATTATTCAGCGCCATCGCCAGAAGCGCGATGGTGACCTGTTCGCCAGTGGACAACAGAACATCTAATTCGCGTGGGGTTGGCGGATCCTGGATCGCCTGGGCCAACGCCACCAAGCGATTGGTTTCACCAGACATGGCAGAAACCACCACCACGACCTGATGACCTTGATCACGGGTACGCTTGACCTTTTCAGCCACCGCTTGAATGCGTTCAACAGTACCCACCGAGGTACCACCGTATTTTTGAACCCAAAGGGCCATGGTCGTTAAAGTTCCAGGTAAAAACGCGTAATTATAACGCCATCCAAAGCCTTTACGAAATGGGTTAATGCAAACACCGGTAGGATATTCAGGCATCGGAGAAGATGACCGACACCCGTTTCCAGGCTAAAATCCCCCATTTCCATATTCTTGGCGAGAGGTTCTCATGATTCAGGGCAGTCTGGTCGCGCTGGTGACGCCGATGACAGCAGCGGGAGCGGTGGATAATGCTGCTCTGGAGCAGCTGCTGGATTGGCATCTGAATCAGGGTACAGACGGTATTGTTGCCGTAGGCACCACCGGAGAATCAGCCACCCTGGATGAAAAAGAACATTGCGAGGTCATTCGCCGCGTGGTGTCCCATGTGGCAGGAAGGGTGCCCGTCATCGCTGGCACCGGTGCCAACGCCACCACTGAGGCTATTCGTTTGACCCGTTGCGCAGCAGAGGCCGGTGCCGATGCCTGCCTTCTGGTTACGCCTTACTACAACAAGCCCACCCAGGAAGGCCTCTATCGCCATCACCTGGCGATTGCAGAAGCGGTAGAAATCCCTCAGCTTCTCTATAACGTACCGGGCCGCACCGCCTGCGATCTCCTGCCCGAAACTGCGGGTCGCTTGGCCCAAGTCGACAACATCATCGGCATCAAGGAAGCCACCGGCCAACTGGAGCGGGTCAGCCGATTGCGTGAACTTTGTGGAAGAGATTTCGCTCTATACAGTGGTGATGACGCCACCGCCGCTGATTTCGTACTTGGCGGCGGCCAGGGTGTGATTTCTGTAACCGCCAACATCGCGCCAGCCCAAATGCACAAGATGTGCCGTGCCGCTCTTGCCGGAGACGCAGCAACCGCTCACGCCCTGGACAGTCAGTTAACTGAATTGCATAGCAAATTATTTTTGGAGGCCAATCCCATTCCGGTGAAATGGGCGCTCCATGAGATGGGCCACATTGCTGAGGGCATTCGTTTGCCATTAACCCCTCTGTCCGAACCTTTGCGTCCCATCCTGCGTAAAGCTTTGGCTGATGCCGGCCTCTTACCCCATTGAGATGACAAACCGATTTTTTATGAAGTTTCCTATGACGATGAAACCATCCCTCTCTGCGTTCATTCTCCTCTCTTTGTTGTCAGGCTGTGTCGGCCTGCCGGACATGGAGGATTACGTGGATGACCGCCGCATGGAATACAAAAAATCCCGTGCGGCCGGTGAAAACCTTGAGGTGCCGCCGGACCTGACCCGCGAGGGCATCGACAACGCCTTGGTCGTCCCCGATGTCGGCACCCCTTCCGGCTCAGCCACCTACTCCAACTATGCCCGTGAGCGCAAGGGTGGCCAGGCAAGAACCACCACCAGCGGCGGCGTTTTACCCAGAATCGAGGGCGTGGATCTGCGCCGGGATGGCGATAAGCGCTGGCTGGTCATTCAGTCTCCACCCCAGGCCGTTTGGCCGCGTTTGATCAGCTTTTGGCAGGAAAACGGCATCCTGCTGGTAGAGCAAAATCCCCAGGTCGGCGTCATGCGCACCGCCTGGCTGGAAAACCGGGCTGACATCAAAAGCGATTTCCTCACCGACGCCATTCGCAGCGTCTTCGATGGTCTCTATGAATCCGACACCCGCGACCAATTTCGGATTCGCCTGGAGGAGAGCCGTGGCGGTGGTACCGAGCTCTACATCACCCACACTGGCATGCAGGAGAAAATCGTGTCCGGTTCTGCGGGCCAAAGCGAACAGGCCACATGGATCCCCCGCCCCACGGACCATGGGCTTGAGGCCATCATGCTGCGCCGCATGATGATCTATTTTGGTGTCAGCGAGCAGCGTGCCAACGCCCAGATCAAGGCCAGTGGTGACCGTAGGCAACAACAGACCCGCATTCGCTCGGAGCTGATTCGCAACAGCAACCGCAGTGTGTTGCGTATTGGTGAAGATGGAGATCGTGCCTGGCGTCTGACCGGCATCGCTCTGGATCGGGTTGGCTTCGCTGTAGAGGATCGCAATCAGTCCCAGGGTTACTATTTGGTACGCTATCTGGACCCCTACGCAGACCAGGCTGATGAGGGACTCCTCTCCAAGATGGCCTTCTGGAAAAGCAGCAAGAAAATCAATAAGGATGCCCAGTATCAGGTACGCTTGCAGCCTCAGGGCGGCAGCACCGAGGTGGCTGTCTTTACCCAATCTGGACAACCGGACAACTCAGAGACCGCTGTACGCATCCTGACCCTGCTGCACGAGCAGATCCGCTAAAGCTACCGTTCGCCCAGAGCCCGGCCTTGCGTTTCGCCTCCCTGGGTAGCGGCAGCCGTGGCAACGCCACGCTGATCGAGGCCGGTGACCAGCGCCTGCTACTGGACTGCGGCTTTCCGCTCAAGGTGCTGGAACAGCGTCTGGCCCAGTTGGATGTCACACTGGAGAGCCTGACCGGCCTGCTGCTGACCCACGAGCATGGCGATCATGTGCGCGGGCTCTCTGCCCTGCTCCGCCGCCGCCCCGATCTTCCCGTCTATGCCAGCCATGGCACCTGGCGGGGATGTCATGGACCAGATCGGGCCAAGGTGCATCTGTTCCATCCGGATATTGCCTTTGAGTGCGGCGCCCTACATATCATGCCCCATACGGTACCCCACGATGCCCGTGAACCCTGTCAGTATCGCTTCTCCTCTGGAGAGACATCCCTGGCCATACTGACCGATTTCGGCCACGTTACCCCACACCTGGAGCAGATGCTGAGTGACCTGGATGCCCTGGTGCTGGAGTGCAATCACGACGAGATGATGCTGGCCAACGGCCCCTATCCCCGGCACCTGCGCCAGCGGGTTGGCGGCCATCACGGCCATCTGAGCAACCGCCAGGCAGCCGAATGGCTCGGTAAAGTCAACACTGACCGCTTACAGCACCTGATCGGCGCCCACCTGAGCGAAAAGAACAACCATCCGAATCAGGCCCGCCAGACATTGCTCGACCATCTGCCCAACCAGGAAGGACGGCTTGGCTTCTGGCAGCAGGCCGAGATCAGCCCCTGGTATGAGGTGGTTTCCTGCTGAGAAGGGTACCCGGAGTCGAGCCGCAGTAGATGCCATCTCCCCACACCCTCCCACAAGCGTAGGAGCGCCCCATGGGCGCGAAGCCCACGCCTACAAGTGTATGACCAGCGCACCACCACGCTCATCGCGCCCACGGGGCGCTCCTACAGAGCTTGATAGGTTGGGCAAAGCGTAGCGTGCCCAACCATTGTGGTCACATATAAGCAGCAGTCGCCATTTGGCCCCGCTTAGGGTATAGTGGCACACCTTCGTCGGGCGATTCGGTTCGCGCCGTCATCCTTGATACATCCCTCCGTCTGAAGCGCTTGCGGGTTTCAAGTCATTTTCAAGCGCACTTTCAGAGAACTCTATGTCATTTGATTCCCTTGGCCTTTCGGTCGAATTATTGCGTGCTGTTGCCGAGCAAGGCTACAGCGAACCCACCCCGGTCCAGCGTCAGGCGATCCCCGCCATTTTGGCAGGACGGGATATCCTGGCCGGCGCCCAGACCGGCACTGGCAAAACGGCGGGGTTTACCCTGCCGCTGTTGCAACAGTTACAGAGCCGGCCAACCTCTGGTGGGAAACGGCCCGTGCGTGCACTGATCTTGACCCCAACCCGTGAGCTGGCGGCGCAGGTGGATGACAGCGTCAGCACCTATGGTCAATATTTACCGCTGAATTCGGCGGTGATCTTCGGCGGCGTCAAGATCAATCCACAAATCCAGCGGTTGCGCCAGGGGGTGGATATCCTGGTGGCCACGCCGGGTCGTCTGCTGGATCACCTGAGCCAGAAGACCCTGGATCTCTCCCAGCTCGAAATCCTGGTACTGGACGAAGCGGATCGCATGCTGGATATGGGCTTTATCCGCGATATCCGTCGCATCCTGGATCAGCTGCCGTCTCGCCGCCAAAACCTCTTATTCTCGGCCACCTATTCGCAAGAGATCCGACAACTGGCAGAGCAATTATTGAATAAGCCTGAGCTGATCGAAGTGGCGCGCCGCAATACCACAGCAGAGCTGGTTTCGCAGGTAGTCCACCCGGTGGATCGCGAGCGTAAACGTGAGTTGCTTTCCCACATGATTGGCTCTCGCAACTGGCAACAAGTGTTGGTGTTCACCCGCACCAAACATGGGGCCAACCGGCTCTCGAGCCAACTGGAAAAGGATGGACTCAGCAGCGCCGCCATCCACGGCAACAAGAGCCAGGGTGCCCGCACCAAGGCCCTGGCCGGTTTCAAAAGTGGTGAGATCCGCGTATTGGTGGCAACCGACATTGCTGCCCGCGGCCTGGATATTGATCAACTGCCCCATGTGGTGAATTTCGAGCTACCCCAGGTCGCCGAAGATTATGTGCACCGTATTGGCCGTACTGGCCGCGCAGGCAATGAGGGTGAGGCGGTATCCCTGGTCTGTGTGGACGAGCATCGCTTGCTGCGCGATATCGAGCGTTTGTTGAACCGTACGCTACCGAAAGCAGTGATTCCCGGTTACGAGCCAGACGAGAGCATTCGTCCAAAACCCATCGAAAATGGCCGCAACAAACGGCAAGGACCGCGCCAAAGCGCAGGCCAGCGTAACGGCCATGCCGCCAAGAAGCCAGCGGCCAACGCCGGTCGTGGACATCGTGGCAAAAAAACCTCGGCGCAATCGGGGCGACGCCAGGCATCTGCTCGTTCTTGATCGGGGCTTCCGCCAAGGTAAATTGTTCCCCCGTTTTTGCTGGTCAGTGATGGCTGACAAACGGAGCGGAGATCTCAGAGTTTTGGCGAGGCTTCGGGTATCATAGGCGCTTTTCCCGCTCATGATTCGGAGTTGATCCATGCTCGTACTCCCTGGTGCCCCAGCGTTATCCGATTTTCGACTGGCCAAACTACAGCAGCGACTGGCCGAGACTTTGGGCATCTCCGTCGATCTCAGCGCAGTTTTCTATCACTTTGCCGAACTGGGCACCGAGCTAAATCCTGGCCAACGCCAAGTCTTGAATCGACTGCTGAGCTACGGCCCTACCCTGCACAGCCACCCAACCGAAGGAGCGTTGATACTGGTCACCCCCAGACCAGGGACCATCTCTCCCTGGTCCTCCAAGGCCACCGATATCGCCCATGGCTGTGGCCTGAAAGGGCTGCATCGACTGGAGCGCGGCATCGCCTATTTCATCAAGCCAGAACAGAGCAACCTGAGCAGCGACCAGTGGCAACTGGCCGCCAGTCTCCTCCATGACCGCATGACCCAAAGCGTCTGGGCCGATCTGGACGCTGCGGAGAACCTGTTTATCCACGCCGAGCCCCGCCCCGGTCAGACCATCGATATTTTGACCGGTGGCCGAGACGCTCTGATGCAGGCCAATACCGATCTGGGACTCGCCCTCTCCGGCGATGAAGTGGAGTATCTGGCAGAGAGTTTTACTGCCCTGCAGCGTAATCCCACCGATACCGAGCTGATGATGTTCGCTCAGGCCAACTCCGAACATTGTCGTCACAAGATCTTTAACGCCAGCTGGAGCATCGATGGCGAGCCTCAGGATCACTCCCTCTTTGCCATGATCCGCCACACCACCGAGCAGTCACCGAAGAACGTCCTCTCTGCCTATCGCGATAACGCAGCAGTGATCAGCGGTCACCCTGGCAAGCGTTTTTTTGCCGCCCCAGACAGTCACACCTATGCACCCCATGAGGAGCCGATCCATATCCTGATGAAGGTGGAAACCCACAACCACCCCACTGCCATCTCTCCGGATCCTGGCGCGGCCACGGGTGCTGGTGGTGAGATCCGCGACGAGGGTGCCACCGGCACCGGTGCCAAGCCCAAGGCGGGGCTGACTGGATTCAGTGTCTCCAACCTGCGCATCCCCACCAAGGAACAACCTTGGGAACAGGATTTTGGTAAGCCGGAGCGCATCGTCACCGCCCTGGACATCATGCTGGAAGGCCCCATCGGCGCAGCAGCCTACAACAACGAGTTTGGCCGCCCCAACCTCTGCGGTTACTTCCGCACCTATGAGATGTCGATCCCCGGCGGCACAACCCTGCGCGGCTACCACAAGCCCATCATGCTGGCCGGAGGTCTGGGCAATATCCGGGAAGGCCACATCCAGAAGGGGAGCTTCCCCGCCGGCGCCCCTCTGGTGGTGCTGGGTGGCCCGGCCATGCTCATCGGACTGGGTGGTGGCGCCGCCTCCTCCATGGCTTCTGGCGCCTCAGCGGCAGACCTGGATTTTGCTTCGGTTCAGCGCGCCAACCCGGAAATGGAACGCCGCTGTCAGGAGGTGATCGACCGCTGCTGGAGCCTGGGAAAAGAAAACCCCATCCTCTTCATCCATGACGTAGGTGCCGGTGGTCTCTCCAACGCTCTGCCGGAGCTGGTGCATGACGGCGGCCGTGGCGGCAACTTTCAGCTGCGTCAGGTGCCCAACGATGACCTTGGCATGGCACCCATGGAAATCTGGTGCAATGAATCCCAGGAGCGCTACGTGCTGGCCATCAATCCGGCCAGCATCGGGGCTTTCAAAGCCCTGTGCGAACGGGAGCGCTGCCCCTATGCCATCGTCGGTGAAGCCACCGAAGCAGAACAGCTCAATCTCAAGGACAGCCATTTCGACAACAGCGCCATCGAAATGCCCATGTCCCTGTTGTTTGGCAAACCACCGAAAATGCACCGGGATGTCCGGCGCCAGCAGCCCGAATCCCGCCCCCTGGATCTGACCCAAGTCGATCTGCAAGAGGCCGCCCTGCGCGTGCTGCGCCTACCCACCGTGGCCAACAAGAGCTTTCTCATCACCATTGGCGACCGCAGTGTGACCGGCTTGGTCGCCCGCGACCAGATGGTCGGCCCCTGGCAGGTGCCGGTGGCCGATTGCGCTGTCACCGCCACCGATTACCAGCAACATACCGGTGAGGCCATGGCCATGGGTGAACGCACCCCGGTGGCCCTGCTGAATCCAGCTGCTTCAGGCCGCCTGGCGGTGGCTGAGGCCATCACCAATCTGCTGGCTGCCGATGTCCTCAGCCTGGGCGACATCAAGCTCTCCGCCAACTGGATGGCCGCTGCCGGACACCCCGGCGAGGATGCTGCCCTCTATGACACCGTGCGCGCTGTGGGGCTGGAACTCTGCCCACAACTGGATATCGCCATCCCGGTGGGCAAGGACTCCATGAGCATGAAGACTCTCTGGCAGCACCAGGGGCAGGACCGGGAGATGGCCGCGCCCCTGTCGCTGATCATCTCCGCTTTCGCGCCGGTCAAGGATGTGCGCCGCACCCTGACCCCGCAACTGCGTACCGACCTGGGCGACAGCGATCTGCTTCTGATCGATCTGGGTCAGGGCCACAACCGCCTGGGGGGCAGTTGTCTGGCCCAGGTTTATAACCAATTGGGCGAACTGCCGCCGGATCTGAACGATCCAAAGCTGCTGCGGGCCTTTTTCGACGCCATCACCCAACTGCGCGATGCGGGTAAGATTCTGGCCTATCACGACCGATCCGATGGCGGCCTCTTTGTCACCCTCTGCGAAATGGCCTTTGCCGGGCATTGCGGGTTGGATATCCAACTGGACAGCCTGGGTGAGGACGATTTCGAGGTGCTTTTCAGCGAAGAATTGGGCGCGGTCTTACAGGTTCGGCGTGAAGAGACCGAAACCATCCTCCAGTTTCTACAACAGCATGGCCTGGGTGATTGCACCCATCTCATCGGCTGCCTGGATCCCTGGGACGAAATGCGTTTCAGCCGCACCGGCTCCGACATCCTGGTCTTCAGCTGTCCGGATCTGCAACAGACCTGGAGCGAAACCAGCTTCCAACTGCAATCCCTGCGTGATAACCCCGAGTGTGCCCGCGAAGAGTTCGAGCGTATTGCGACCAAAGACCCCGGCCTGCATGCCCAGCTGAGTTTTGAACCCAGTGAAAACATCGCCGCCCCCTATATCGCCACCGGTGTCCGTCCGCCCATGGCCATCCTGCGTGAACAAGGGGTCAATGGCCAGATAGAAATGGCCGCCGCCTTCCACCACGCGGGATTCGACTGCATCGACGTGCACATGTCCGACCTCCACAGTGGTCGGGTCAATCTGTCTCGGTTCAAAGGGGTAGTCGCCTGCGGTGGTTTCTCCTATGGCGATGTACTGGGTGCGGGAGAGGGCTGGGCAAAATCCATCCTCTTTCAGCCCCGCACCCGCGACCAGTTCGCCGCCTTCTTTGAGCGCCAGGACAGCTTCACCCTGGGGGTCTGCAACGGCTGTCAGATGCTCTCCAATTTGCATGAGATCATCCCCGGCACCACCCATTGGCCGCACTTCGTCCGCAACCGCTCGGAACAGTTCGAGGCCCGCTTCAGCCTGGTAGAGGTGATGGACTCGCCCTCCATCCTGCTGCAAGGCATGGCTGGTTCACGTCTGCCTATCGCCGTCGCTCATGGTGAAGGACGGGCCGAATTTGCCAGTGAAGCCCAGCTGGCTACCGCCCAAAATCGGGCATCACTGCGCTATGTGAACAACGAGGGCGCAGCCACCACGACTTATCCGGCCAATCCCAACGGTTCACCCCAGGGGCTGACCGGTTTCTGCTCTGATGATGGCCGCGTCACCATCATGATGCCCCATCCGGAACGGGTCTTCCGCAGCCTGCAAAACAGCTGGCACCCGGATGAGTGGGGCGAGGATGGACCCTGGATGAGGCTATTCCGCAATGCCAGGATTTGGGTGAGTTAATACACCCTTCGGCTTCGCTCAGGGAACGGAGCGTGGTGAGCGGAGCCGAAGCCAGAAATCGAAGCCTACCCAAATGCCGGTCTGAGAGATAAACTGAAACCACTACCATCCCAACTTGGCCCATTTCCTGCCTATGCCTGCCATCAATAACTACTTAGTGCTTTCCGCCCTGGGCAAAGACCAGCCCGGCATCGTTGACAAACTGACCCGACTGATTCTCGACAGTGACTGCAACATCATCGACAGCCGCATGACAGTACTGGGTGGCAAATTCGCCCTGATGATGATGGTGGAGGGGAACTGGAATACCCTCACCAAGCTGGAAAAGGGCCTGCCCGAATTGGGGAAAGGCCTGGACCTCACCATCATCAGCGAACGCACCGAAGAGCGAAACAAACATCAGCCTGTCATGCCTTATCTGGTAGAGGTCGTAGCCCTGGATCACCCGGGCATCGTCAACAGTATGGCCAAATTCTTCTCCGACCATCACATCAATATCGAAGACCTCAATACGGGCACCTATTCCGCCCCCCACACCGGTACCCAGATGTTTTCGGTGCAGATGACCATTGCCATTCCGGCTGAAATGCAGATCGCCGCTTTGCGTGAAGAGTTCATGGATTTCTGTGACAGCATGAATCTGGATGCCGTGCTTGAGCCGATCAAACGCTAGCCGTTCCGCCCTTTTTGCCTTTAGGAAAACCCATGTCCGCTGTCACCCTTAACCAGCCGGTACCTGATCTGGCCCTACTGCTGACAGGAAATGCCCAGGCCCGGCTCAGTGATTACCGTGGCCAGCATCTGGTGCTCTATTTTTATCCCAAAGCCAGCACCCCGGGTTGCACGACGGAGGGCCTTGACTTCAACGCCGCTGCCGATCAGTTTGCTGCCGCTAACACACGCATCCTTGGCGCCTCGCGTGACGGTCTCAAAGCCCAGGAAAATTTCAAGGCGAAGCAACACTTCTGCTTTGACCTCATCTCAGACAAAGCAGAGCTGCTCTGCCAGGCCTTCGATGTCATCAGGCTCAAAAAACTCTATGGCAAAGAGTCCTTAGGCATTGAGCGCAGCACCTTTTTGATTGACCGCGATGGCATACTCCGCCAGGAGTGGCGCAAAGTGAAGGTCAAAGGACACGTTGACGAAGTGCTGGCGGCCACCCAAGCTTTAAACATTTAGTCCTTTTTCCCGACCCGGAGGCTGACCCGCCAATGACCAAAAAGCTGTTTATCCTGGATACCAACGTCCTGATGCACGATCCCACCAGTCTTTTTCGTTTTCAGGAGCACGACATCTTCCTGCCCATGGTGGTGTTGGAGGAACTGGATAATGGCAAAAAGGGCATGTCGGAAACCGCCCGCAACGTCCGCCAGGTGAGCCGTTTTCTTGACCAGCTGATGACCAACCTGGATCAGGAAGAGATCGAAAACGGCCTGCAGCTTCCTATGCCATCCAATGGCATTCGCGAGGATGACAAACAGGAACGGGGCCGTATCTTCTTTCAAACCAAACGTCTCTCCAATAAGCTGCCGGAATCCCTGCCTGGCAAAACCCCGGATAACAACATCCTCAGCATCGCCCTGGCCCTCTGCGAGGAGTGCGAGGACAAAACCGTCATCCTGGTATCCAAAGACATCAATATGCGCATCAAGGCAGCCGTACTGGGGCTGCGGGCGGAGGACTATTACACCGACCAGGTGCTGGATGACGTCAATCTGCTCTATCAGGGCAAGGAAGAACTGCCCGTCGATTTCTGGGATAGCCACAGCAAGGACATCGAATCCTGGCAAGAAGATGGCCACACCTTTTATCAGGTCAATGGCCCGGATATCGAACACTGGTATCCCTCTCAGTGCGTTTACATGGAAGGGGATGCCGGATTCGAGGCCATCGTACGGCGCAAAGACGACCAAGGCGGCGCCATCATTGAGCTGACCCAGGATTACACTCAGTCCAAGCACAGTGTCTGGGGTATCAACGCCCGCAACCGGGAACAGAACATCGCCCTCAACATGCTGATGGACCCGGAACTGGACTTTGTCACCCTGCTGGGGGCTGCTGGTACCGGCAAAACCCTGCTGACTCTGGCCGCAGGCCTGGCCCAGGTACTGGATCAGAATCGTTACCGCGAGATCATCATGACCCGCGTCACGGTACCGGTGGGTGAGGATATCGGCTTCCTCCCCGGCACCGAAGAAGAGAAGATGGCTCCCTGGATGGGTGCCCTCATGGACAACCTGGAGGTCCTGGCCCAGCCTGAAGGGGGCGACTGGGGCCGGGCTGCCACCGATGATTT
>JBNKLG010000088.1:0-11528 GCA_050292235.1 Sedimenticolaceae bacterium
TCAAAGGGCTGGCCGTGGCCAAACTGGTGTTGCAGGTGATCGGGATCGGCGGGCAGACCGTGGAAACGGGCAAGCAGAACCAGAGAGTGCAGACCGCTGTCTGTTTGCTGGTTTCGTTTGGCGCTGTGGGGCATGGACAATCCCTATCATCAAAATCAACCAGGCAAAGTAAATCCTGATCAAAAGCGGGCGCAATCATGACAGCGATTTTGGAGAAAAGCAAATCAGAGGGATTGGATCTCAGAATTATAATGGTCATTCCTCATTTTCCTCGTGGTAAGAATCAGCCCTTCCCCTTCTGATACACCTTGCGCCGAAAAAGGTCGGTACGGCGGCTCACCACACGGTCGATGAAGAGCAAGCCGTCAAGATGATCCAGCTCATGCTGCACGGCGCGGGCCTCAAAGCCCTGCATCTCATATTCGACCGGTTCGCCGTAGCGATCCTGGGCCTTGAGTTTGAGTTGGGTGGCGCGGATGACATTGCCGGTGTAGTCGGGTACAGAAAGGCAGCCCTCTCGGCCCATTTCGAAGCCTTCCCAGTGGGTGATCTCCGGGTTCACCAGAATCAGATAGCCGTGGTTTGGCACCGGTTTTCTCATCTGGGAGACATCGACGATGACGGCCCGCTGAAAACGACCGACCTGGGGCGCGGCAATCCCTACTGCGCCGGGACCGGCTTGGCGGGTCTGCTCCAGGTCGTCGATAAAAGCCTGGAACTCGTCGCCAAAGTCGGTGACAGGCTCGGAAACCTGTTTCAGACGCTCATCGGGAATCTTGAGGATATCGAGGATGGCCATGGATCATCCAATCAGGGTTTCGATGGCGCTGGCATCGACGTTCAAAGCCCCCAGGTCTGACACGGCTGCCTCCAGGCTCTCCAGGGGTTTGTCGCAATAGCCCTGGATATAGAGGATGTAGACTGGCCGATCCTCTGTACCCGCCACGTCTGACTCCAGATCCAGGATGTTGAAGCCCTGCTCTGCCAGTACACCGGTCACCTGAGCAACGATACCGGCCCGATCCGCGCCATTGACCCGCACCTGGACGTTGGGGGCCAGATGCTCATGCAACCGACCACCACCGGCATAGAGATGCAGGTGTAAATCCAGACTATCAGCCACCGGAGCCAGCAAAGCTTCGGCATCCCCGGCCCCGGCAATCATCATCATGATGGTGAAATTCCCCCCCAGGCGCATCATTGAGGCTTCACCCAGAGCAAAGCCATGGTCAAACAGGGCCTGGGTGACCGCCGCGACGATACCGGGCCGGTCTTTGCCCACCAGGGTCAGTAGTTGCCATTCACTCATGCCGTTCTCCAGATCAGGCTGGCCATACGGCCAGTGACGCCTTCGCGTCGGTAAGAAAAAAAGTAGTCGGGATCGCTAAAGGTACAAACATCGCCACCATAAATCCCGCTAACCCCCGCTGCTTGCAAACGCTGACGGGCCAGTTCGAAGATATTTGCCATCCAGCGATCACCAGCGCCAGGACGAAATGCCACCTCCGCCATTGCATCCATTGCCATGAAGGCAGAGCGCACCTCCGGCCCCACCTCAAAGGTATTTGGGCCGATAGCAGGACCCAGCCAGGCCACGATCTCACTGCCCGGCGTCGAAAAGCGAGCCAGGGCCGCTTCGATAACGCCATCACAAAGTCCGCGCCAACCCGCATGAACCGCCGCAATTTGGCGACCATGGCGGTCAGTAAGCAAGACTGGCAGGCAATCCGCCGTCATGATCACCAGTACTTCATCCACCCGATCCGTCCAGGCGGCATCATAGGTAGCCTGGGCACAGCCGGGCGTAGCCACTTCACAGCCATGTACCTGTTGCAGCCAACGAGGCAATTGCGGCAGATCCAGCACCTGCACCAGACGCTCGCGGTTGGCCTGCACGCGATCCGGCACGTCCCCGACATGATCCCCCAGGTTGAGACTGGCGTAAGGCCCCTGACTCAAGCCACCCAGGCGAGTGGTGCAAAGCGCCCGCACCTGGGCAGGCGCTGCCCAATCCGGTGTCAGCCAGGTCATACCGGTGAGCTTATCCTGCTGATAGTTCGGCATCGTCTCTCATCGTCTGCAACAGCTGCTGCATATCATTGGGCAAGGGGCTCTCCCATTCCATCCAGTCTCCGCTTTCCGGATGGGTCAGGCCCAAGCGATGGGCGTGGAGGGCCTGACGACCGAAGCCCTTTAGTGCCTCGATCAAAGCCGGGCTGGCCCCGGCCGGGATTTTGGCACGACCGGCATAGAGGGGATCGCCCTCCAAGGGGTGGCGAATATGGGCCATGTGAACCCGGATCTGGTGGGTACGCCCGGTCTCCAGTTTGACCGCCAGATAGCTGTGGGCGCGAAACCGCTCCAGCAGCCGATAATGGGTCAGCGCCGGTTTGCCAGAGGCCACCACCGCCATGCGGGTGCGTTGGGTGGGATGGCGTCCGATGGGGGCCTCCACCTGACCACCGGCCACCAGGCGACCCCGGGCGATGGCGCGATACTCCCGATGGATAGCTCGCGCCTGTAGCTGTTCCACCAAGTATTTATGGGCCACCGGATTGGCCGCCACCACCAACAGGCCACTGGTCTCTTTGTCCAGCCGATGGACGATGCCCGCCCTCGGCAGGCGCTCCAGTTCGGGATCCAGATACAGCAGAGCATTCTGCAGGGTGCCATCGGGGTTGCCTGCCGCCGGATGCACCACCAGCCCCACCGGTTTGTTGATGACGATTAGTGCCTCATCCCGGTAGCAAATATCCAGATCGATGGCCTGGGGCTGGCACTTGCCCACCGGCTCGAACTGTACCTCCAGGATCACCTGTTCTCCACCACGCACCTTGTCCCGACCGCGGGGTTTCTGACCATTCAGGCTGACTTGGCCGGCCTTGAGCCACTGCTGAATCCGGCTGCGGGAATAGTCCGGCAACAGTTCCGCCAGCACCTGATCGAGACGATCACCGGCCATCTGTAAAGGAATCTCAAGCTGAATACTGGGCTCATTCATCGGGTATAATCGCGCTTTCTTTTGCCTGATGCCTTGTCATGAAATCTTTTGGATTCAAACAGCTCTTCATCATTTTGCTTCTGATTCCCCTGGTTGGGTGCGAAACCCTGTTTGGCCCGGAGGAGGACAAAACCAAGGGCTGGTCCGCCAGCAAATTCTACAAGACAGCCTCGGAAAATCTGGCCGAGGGCGATTATGAAACCGCCATCAAATACTATGAGCTGCTCGAAGCCCGCTACCCCTTTGGCAAGTATGCCATGCAGGCTCAACTCGATGTGGCCTACGCCTATTACAAGGATGGCGAATCAGACGCTGCCATTGCTGCTGCAGAGCGTTTCATCCGCACCAACCCCAGCAATCCCCATGTGGACTACGCCTATTATCTCAAAGGGCTGGCCAACTTTAACCGCAACGTCGATATCCTGACCCGCTTTCTGCCGACAGATCAATCCCAGCGCGACTCAGCAGCCGCAGTGGAGTCTTTCAAGGATTTCGCCACTCTGGTGCGTCAATACCCCAATAGTCCCTATGCTGCCGATGCCCGCCAACGCCTGATCTACCTGCGCAATCTGGTGGCCCAGCAGGAGGTTCATGTGGCGGAATACTACATCAGGCGTGGGGCCTATCTGGCCGCTGCCAACCGCTGTAAAGCCGTGGTGGAAAACTATCCAGGCACCCCTGCGGTTGAGCAGGCCCTGGAGATCATGATCGATGCCTACAACCGCCTGGATCAGAAAGACCTGGCAGCGGACACCCAACGCGTCCTGGCCTACAACCGAGAAAAGGGTAATTTCCAAAAGGTGGCCGAGCCAGGCAAACCCTCCCTCACCAAGGTAGTTTGGGATTATTTGCAGCTGGATAAGAACTAGCTGCGGTGGGGAAAACCCCACCATTCCGTTGCTGGTGGTTGCGTAGGCTGAGTTTGGTAGATACCATCTCCGGCAAGCACTTGTAGGAGCGCCCCATGGGCGCGAAACCCACGCCTGCGAATGTATTACCCGACGTCCCACCACACCCATCGCGCCCACGGGGCGCTCCTACATAGCATTGTTGGGCACACAAACTTTGCCCAACTGACTAGGAGTAGGGTGGATACGACTGCATCGATGCAGGAGGTAGGGCGAAGCAAAAAGCCAAAGCCGAAGCGCATCCACCCTACAAGGGCTACACCGCAGCCTCATCCTCCTCGCCAGTGCGGATGCGAATCACTTTGTCCACCGAGGAGATAAAGATTTTACCATCACCGATCTTGCCGGTTCTGGCCGCTTTGGTGATCGCTTCCAGACAAGTATCGAGCTGGTCGTCGTTGACCACGATCTCAATCTTCACTTTGGGCAGAAAATCCACCACATATTCCGCACCCCGATAGAGCTCGGTGTGACCTTTCTGACGACCAAAACCCTTAACCTCAGTAGCTGTCATACCGGTGATTCCGACATTGGACAGAGCCTCGCGGACATCGTCCAGCTTGAAGGGTTTGATGATGGCATCGACCTTTTTCATCGGATGGGATTCTCCTCAAATAGTGATAACGTGGTTCAGAAACCACTGGTCATAGGATAGCGCCGGTCTCGGCCAAAGGCACGTTGCGTAATACGCACCCCTAGCGGGGCCTGGCGGCGTTTGTATTCATTACGATCCACCAGCCGAGCCACCCGGGCCACGACCTCGGCATCGAAACCAGCCTCGACAATGCGGGCCTCGCACTCGTCCTGCTCAATGTATCGGTACAGGATAGCATCCAGCACGTCGTAATCGGGCAGGCTGTCGCTGTCTTGTTGGTCTGGTCGCAGCTCAGCTGAAGGCGGACGCTCGATCACCCGGCGCGGGATCACCTCCTGATCCCGGTTTCGCCATTCCGCCAGGGCATAGACCAGGGTCTTGGGCACATCCTTGATCGGCGCGAAGCCCCCGGCCATGTCGCCATAGAGGGTGGCATAGCCCACCGACATCTCACTCTTGTTGCCCGTGGTCAGCAGGATACGCCCCTTCTTATTACTGATGGCCATGAGAAGAATACCCCGACAACGGGCCTGGATATTCTCTTCCGTGGTATCGCTCGTGAAACCGGCAAACTCATCTGCCAACATGTTTTGAAAGGCCTGAAACGCTGGTTCAATGGGGATCGCTCGTTGATAGACGCCCATAGTCCGCGCCTGCTGCTCGGCATCCTCATTGCTCATGTCAGCAGTATAGCGCGAGGGCATACTCACCACCTCGACATGATCTGACCCCAGGGCATCCACGGCAATGGCCAGGGTTAAGGCCGAGTCGATCCCGCCCGAGAGGCCCAGCACTGCGCCCTGAAAACCATTCTTGGTCACATAGTCCCGCACCCCCAGCACCAGGGCCTGATAGACGGAGGCCAGATCATCCAGAGGTTCGGCCTGAGGGGCTGACTGGATTACCCACTGCCCCGCTTGCCAACGCAGCTCGATCGGGATCAGCGCCTCCTCAAAACTGGGCAGACGGGCCATCAGGCTGCCATCGCCATTGACGGCGAAGGAGGCACCGTCGAAGACCAACTCGTCTTGGCCGCCGACCAGATTGACATAGAGGATCGGCAGGCCGGTCTCCCTGGCCCGCTGCTGCACCAGGGCCTCGCGCTCGCCGGTCTTGCTGCGATGAAAAGGTGAGGCATTGAGGTTCAGCAGCAACTCAGCCCCCGCCGCCTTGGCCCACTGGGCTGGCTCGGGCGACCAGATATCCTCGCAAATGGTCAGTCCCAGTTTGATGCCATCCAGCGTTACCACACCGGGTTGATCACCGGGCTGGAAATAGCGCTTCTCATCGAACACGCTGTAGTTGGGCAGTCGGGCCTTGTCGTACTCCAACAGCAGCTCACCGCCATCGATCAGCCCGGCGCTGTTGAACAGATTCGATCCCGTCTGACGGGGATAGCCGATGACCACCGCCACGCCCTGATCACTCAGGGAGCGGCGAATCTCCGCCAGAGCCAGACCTACCCGCTGCATCAGCTCCGGTCGAAACAGCAGATCCTCCGGTGGATAGCCGGTCAGCGTCAGCTCGGGATAGAGCACCAGTCGGGCGTTCAGATCATGTCGCGCCCGCTGGGCCGTCTCGATCACTTTTTGAGCATTGCCTTCGATATCCCCCACCAGGAGGTTGATCTGGGCCAGGGCGATGTCGAGTGATTCAACGACCACTAGCCAACAACCTCGCCATAGCCACGCCCATTTCCGCCGGGGAGCGCACGGTGGTAACACCAGCGACCTCCAGGGCGGCATATTTGCCTTCTGCCGTGCCCTTGCCACCGCTGATGATGGCACCCGCGTGGCCCATGCGCTTGCCGCTGGGGGCGGTGACGCCCGCAATGTAGGCCACCACAGGCTTATTCACCTCGGCACGAATGTACTCGGCGGCATCCTCCTCGGCACTGCCGCCAATCTCGCCCACCATAACGATGCCTTCGGTCTGGGGATCGTCTTTGAACAAGCGCAGGCAATCGACGAAGTTCATACCCTGTATGGGGTCACCACCGATACCCACACAGGTGCTCTGCCCCAGGCCGGCATGGCTGGTCTGGAACACGGCCTCATAGGTCAGTGTGCCGGAACGGGAGACGATACCCACCCTGCCCGGCTGATGGATACTGCCCGGCATGATGCCGATCTTGCAGGCACCAGGGGTAATCACACCGGGGCAGTTGGGGCCAATCAGGTTGCAATCGTAGGATCGCAGGGAGGCCTTGACCCGCAGCATGTCCAGCACCGGAATGCCCTCGGTGATGCAGACGATGGTTCGGATGCCCGCATCGGCTGCCTCCAGAATCGCATCGGCGGCAAAGGCTGCTGGCACATAGATCATGCTGGCGTCGGCACCGGTTTCGCGCACGGCATCGGCCACGGTGTCGAACACCGGCCGATCCAGATGGCGCTGGCCACCCTTGCCGGGGGTCACGCCCCCCACCAGTTGGGTGCCGTAGGCGATGACCTGTTCCGAATGGAAGCTGCCCTGCTGGCCGGTAAAGCCCTGGCAGATGACACGGGTGTTTTGGTCGATGAGAATGCTCACGCCGCACCTCCTTGGGCTGCTGCCACCACCTGTTGCGCCGCCGTGGTGAGATCCGCTGCCGTCTCCAGGGCCAGACCGCTCTGACTGAGCATGGTCAGCCCCTGCTCAGCATTGGTACCCTCCAGGCGCACCACCACGGGGATCTGGATGCCCACCTCTTTCACCGCCTGGATGATCCCCTCGGCAATGAGATCACAACGGACGATGCCACCGAAGATGTTCACCAGCACCGCCCGCACCTTGTCATCGGAGAGGATCAGCTTGAACGCCTCGGCCACCCGGGCCGCGGTGGTGCCGCCACCCACATCGAGGAAATTGGCCGGCTCGCCGCCGTGCAGCTTGACCAGATCCATGGTGGCCATGGCCAGTCCCGCACCATTGACCATGCAGCCGATATTGCCCTCCAGGCTGATGTAGTTGAGCTGATGCTCGGCGGCCTGGGCCTCGCGGGCGTCCTCCTGGGAGAGATCGCGCAGGGCGCTGATTTCCGGCTGACGACCCAGGGCGTTGTCATCCACCACCAGCTTGGCATCCAGCGCCAACAGCTGGCCCGATTCGGTCACCACCAGGGGGTTGATCTCCGCCAGGCTGAGGTCGTAGCGCAGAAACAGCCCGCTAAGCTGCTGCAACAGGTGGCCAAACGCTTTGATCTGAGAGCCGGACAACCCCAGGCTGAAGGCCAGTTGCCGCCCCTGATAGGGCATCAGTCCCCACACGGGGTCCAGATACAGACTGAAAATCTGCTCAGGCGTCGCGGCCGCCACCTCTTCAATGCTCATACCCCCAGCGGGAGAGGTCATCACCAGAATGCGCCCAGCGGCCCGGTCCACCAGCATCCCCAGGTAGAGTTCGCGGGCGATGGCGACCGGTGATTCGATCAGCAGATGATGGACCGGCAGGCCATCCGGCCCGGTCTGTGGCGTGACCAGCGGCTGGGAGAGGATGCGTTCGGCCTCCCGGGTCACATCATCCAGACGCTCTGCCAGCACCACGCCGCCACCCTTGCCGCGACCACCGGCATGCACCTGGGCTTTGACCGCCCAGCGTTGTCCCGCCAGGGCCTCGGCCTGGGCGCGGGCCTCTTGGACCGAAGCGACGACCCGCCCCTCGGGCACTGGTATGCCCTGCTGCTGAAACAGGGCCTTTGCTTGGTATTCATGAAGGTTCATAGACTGTACATCCCATCCGGGCAGCGTAATATGTCGCAAATGGGGCATATTAGCGCAAAGAGGCTTCGCGGTTGAAAACACTCTTCTTACTGGGGGCATTGATGCTGGTGTTCTTCATCGGTCGTCACCTCTGGCGCCAGAGAGGCACCTCAGTCCCCAAGCTCAAGAGCCAAACCATGGTGCGCTGCCAGCATTGTGGTCTGTTTTTGCCCAAAGATGAGGCTATCCAGCGCAGTCCCGGCCGTTTTTTCTGCCCGGAACATAAGGAATATGACCACAGCTAAGGCACCACCCAGCCGCCAGGAACACCTTGCCCTACGGGCTTTACAAACCTACCGGGCACTACTGGCCATCAGCCTGCTGGCGATGGTGTTCACCAACGTGGCGGGCTTTATCTCTGAGGCACGCCACCCCTACTTTTTGATCCTGACAGTGGTGGGCTACAGCCTGACCCTGGTCGTGCTTAATCTGCTTTTTGACCAGCGAAAAAGCGAACCCAGCACCCAGGCACAGGTTCTGTTCTTACTGGACATCATCACACTTCCTCTGCTGATTCAGTTTGGCGGTGCCCTCACTAATGGATTTGGCATGCTGTTGGCGGTCAGTATTGCCATCACCAGCCTTCTGGTAAGAGGACAACTCATCCTCTTTTTTGCCGCCATGGCAACCATCAGCCTCTTTATCCAACAGATCTATGTCAGCCGCCACGGAGGCTTTGATGCCAAGGAATTCACCCTCATTGGATTGGCCGGAGCCGCCTACTTTGCCATTGCCCTCCTGGCCAGCCATCTGGGCGGTCGGGTAAGGGAGAGTGAAACCCTGGTGGAACGCCAGGCTCTGGATCTGGCTGATCTCACCCGCATTAATCAGAAAATCATCCAGCAAATGAGTGCAGGCGTAGTCGTCTGCGACTTACAGGGACGTATCCGCCTGCTGAACCGGGCCGCCTCCGAGATGATGGGATTGTCCCGGGGTGCACCAGCGCTGCTCGTCGATGCCCATGCCGACCTGGATCGGCTACGCAAACAGTGGCTGGTGTTTGGCCATTTGGGCGAGGACGAACTGCTGGAAACCCCTGAGCGACGCCTGCTGGTTCGCTTTCAACACAACGGAGAGGCCCATGGAGCCCTGCTGATTTTTCTGGACGATGCCTCCGAAGCCCTCCAGCAGGCCCGGCAAATCAAACTGGCCTCCCTGGGTCGCCTCACAGGAGGCATCGCCCACCAAATCCGCAACCCCTTATCTTCCATCAGTCATGCGGCCCAACTGATTGCCGAGTCCGACCAGCTCAGCGAAGCCGATCTGCGCCTGACCGAAATCATTCGCAACAACAGCCAACGGGTCAATGAGATCATCGAGAGCATCCTGCAGCTCTCCCGCCGCCCGGAAGGCCAAAAGCAGCGCATCAACCTGAAAGAGTTTCTGCAGAATTTTATCGTCACCTTTACCCGCGAGCACCCCAGCACAGAATCCAAACTCTGTCTGCATTTCACCGATGAGATAGCCGATCTTTGGGCTCAGGTGGACAGCACCCAATTGGATCAAGTGCTGACCAACCTCTGTGAAAACGCTTTGCGCCACAGTGGGCAGGGTGAGAACACCCGTATCGATCTTTTCCTGGATCACCAGACAAACGGCAGCCCACAAATTCGGTTGTGGGATAATGGCACCGGACTCAACCAGGAAACCCAGGAGCGATTGTTCGAGCCCTTCTTCACCACCCGGGCTGACGGCACGGGCTTGGGGCTTTATATTGCCCGTGAACTCTGTGAGGCCAACGATATCCGAATACGCCCGATGCCCTCGGATGAGGGAACCTGTTTCCAACTGGCTTTCGCCGCCAACAACAACGAAGCTCATGACAACTGACCAACGACCTCTGGCCCTGATCGTCGATGACGAACCTGATATCCGCGAACTGCTGGAAATCACCCTGTCCCGCATGCAGATCGACACCAGCTCCGCACCCGATCTCGCTACAGCACGGGCTTTACTCCAGACTGAACAGCCTTTTGACCTCTGCCTCACCGATATGCGTCTGCCTGATGGCAGTGGTCTGGAGCTGGTGGCGGAGATCAACCGCAATCACCCACAACTGCCGGTCGCCGTCATCACAGCCCATGGCAACATGGAGACCGCCATCCAGGCGCTCAAAGACGGGGCCTTCGACTTCGTCTCCAAGCCCATCGACCTGGAGATCCTGCGCAAACTGGTACAGACCGCGCTCAAGCTCCAACCCGCTGCCCCAGCCGAAGAGGTCGAGCTACCGCCAAGCAACCAACTATTGGGAAAATCCTCCGGTATCGAAGAACTGCGCCTCTTGACCCGAAAGGTGGCCCGCACCCAGGCCCCAGTGCAGATCTGGGGCGAATCCGGTACCGGCAAAGAGCTGGTCGCCCGTCTCATACACCAACAGAGCCCCCGAGCGGAACAGGCCTTCATCGCCGTCAACTGCGGTGCTGTGCCTTCAGAGCTGATGGAGAGCGAATTTTTCGGCCATCGTAAGGGCAGCTTCACCGGGGCTAACAGCGACAAGGTGGGTTTCTTCCAGGCCGCTGAAGGGGGCACCCTGTTTCTGGATGAAATCGCCGACCTGCCCATGCACATGCAGGTCAAACTGCTGCGTGCCATCCAGGAGCGCGCCATTCGCCCCATTGGCGAACAGCATGAGATCCCCGTCGATGTCCGCATTGTCAGTGCCACGCACAAAAATCTGGCCCGATTGGTTGAGGAAGGTCTTTTCCGCCAGGACCTCTACTACCGCATCAATGTCATCGAAATCGAGATCCCGCCTTTGCGCGACAGGCGCAAAGACCTCCCAGCCCTGATGGACTACCTGCTGAATCGCATCGCTGCAAAAAACCAGATCCCCCGGCCGACACTCTCACCCGAGGCCAGCGAGGCCCTATGCCGCTACAGCTTTCCCGGCAATGTCCGCGAGCTGGACAACATCCTGGAACGCGCCGTCGCCCTCTGCGACAACCACCTCATACAGCCGCAGGACCTGCGCCTGCCTCAGCATGAGCAGGAAACACCTGATCTACCTGACCTGAACGGGGACTTTTGCCTGGAAACCCACCTGGAAAAGATCGAACGCCAGATCATCAGCGAAACCCTGGAACAGACCCGCTGGAACCGCACTGCGGCCGCCAAAAAACTGGGCATCAGCTTCCGGGCATTGCGGTATAAGCTGGAGAAGTTGGGGTTGGATCAGGGGTAGCCCTCGCACATCCATACGCTAATACTAAGAAGTCAACAAGTCACAGGACATTATATTATTTTTTTGATAAACTAAGTGCCATGAAGAAACGAGATGGCAGAAA
>JBNKLG010000089.1:0-11080 GCA_050292235.1 Sedimenticolaceae bacterium
TCAAATCACGCTTGATCATCCTTGTCTCCTTTACAACACTGGCCACACTCTTAGTCGGAATATTGGGACTCAACGGCATGCGCCACACGGATCAGAGCCTGGAACGTCTCTACACCGGCGAATTACAACATGCCATCCATATTGGAGAGATTTTCAAACACCTTGGCCAGGCACGGGCCAACCTATTGCTATCGTTCCAGCATGACCCTGCTGGTTCATCCGCTCATCTGCACAATCATGCGGTCTCCATGCATCTCGAAAAGGTTACCGCCTCACTCGATACGGTCAGTAAAGAACTGGACAGATTCCATGATGTTGAACTGGATCAGGAAGAAGAGGCCGCAGTAAAGGAACTTTCTGATGCGGTAACCCTGGTGAAACAGGAGGGATTCTTGCCTGCTATTCAATCGATCGAAGCTGGCGATTATATTGAAGCGACAAAGGTTCTTCTGTCCAAAATCAATCCAGGTTCCGACAAAACCTATCAGGCAGCCAGCCATCTGCTTGAAATGCAAAAGGAAGAAACAAAGACTGCCTACGAGACCTCAGAAAAGGAGTTTGATGCCACTTTCACCTGGGGCAGCGCCCTCATGGCTGTCGCAATCTTTATCAACGTGATCTTTGCCATCGTTATCATTCGCGGCATTTCCCAAGCAGTTACGCTCCTGGACAACGCAGCGACATGCCTGTCTAACGGTGATCTAAACGCGCGCGTCGACTATCAGCGAAAGGATGAAATGGCCCATATCGCAAGGGCCTTTAACACCATGGGCGATAAATTTTCGTCGGCAATCAAAGAGATTCTTGATGCCATTAACCAGCTGGCGGCAGCGGCTGAAGAAACTTCGGTGGTCACTGCTCAAACCACAGAGGGCATCAAGCGTCAACGCACTGAGACAGAAATGGTGGCCACCGCCATTCATGAGATGAACGCCACTGTGCATGAGGTTGCGCAAAATGCTGCCCATGCCTCTGAAGCAGCAAGGAAAGCGGATGATGCTTCCATGAATGGCCGACAAATCGTTGGGGAAACCAAGGAGACCATCAACAAATTGGCCAGCGAAGTCGAAAAAACCGCTACTGTCATCCAAACCCTGGAATCAGAAAGCGTCAACATTGGCGCTGTCCTTGATGTCATTCGTGGCATTGCTGAGCAGACCAACCTGCTGGCGCTCAACGCTGCCATTGAGGCTGCTCGGGCTGGTGAACAGGGGCGCGGTTTTGCTGTTGTTGCCGACGAGGTACGCACTCTGGCCAGCCGCACCCAGCAATCTACGGAAGAGATCAACAACATGATCAGCCGCCTGCAGAGTGGCTCTAAAAATGCGGTTGAAGCCATGAGCTTTGGTCAGGCCACAGCTCAAGAGGGTGTTGTTCAGGCCGATAGGGCCAGCCTGGCACTCGACGAAATCAACCAGGCCGTCGAGCGCATTGCTGAAATGAACACCCATATTGCCACCGCAGCCGAAGAGCAAAGCTCGGTCGCGGAAGAGATCAACCGGAACATCGCGACCATCAGCGAGGTGGCAGAACAGACCTCCGCTGGTGCAGAACAAACCGCCTCCGCCAGCAACGATCTTGCCCAGCTGGCAGAGCGCCTGAAAATGATCACCAGTCAATTCAGGGTCTGATCTTCTGAAAAGGCAGGATCGCCCGGATCCTGCCTCGCTTTACGAACCCGGGCACACAGATACCACAAAAGGGTTGCCTGAGCCTACCTAACCCCGTCGATTGGCCAAGAAAAAAATTGTCAAACCGTCTTTCTGGTACCGTTATGCTCTCTAGCATCGACATTCATTAAACAAACTCGGATAGAGAAACCAACCATGAATCAGTACTGTCGTTGGATCAGGGTATTCCCCCTCTTCTTATTGTTTCTGTTTAGCCCAGTTTGGGCGGCCACACCTGCAGCCATGTTGCTGAAAACAGAAGGCGAGGTGCGCTTGATCACTGATGAGACGGCCAAACCTTTTGCACCTCTCCCCTTTGCCAAGCTGGTCACAGGTAGTCAATTGGATATTCCTAAGGGGGCATCGGCCCAGTTGATCTATTTTGACAATGGCCGGAAAGAGACTTGGACGGGCCCTGCTAACATTCATATCGGCAACAGTGCCAGCGAATCTCCAAGCGCTCAAAGCGCCCAGGTCAAAATCAGTCAGTTACCGACCAATGTGGGACAACAGATCGATAAGCTGCCTGCTGATATTCAATTGGCTTCGATTCAACGAGGTGGTTTGGTGGTCGTCAGGGGCATCGTTGCACCAAAGCATGAGGTCCCCACTGAACTCAAAGAGCAGTGGAAAATCTACCAGGGATTGCGCCAAAACAACCCAACCGACTGGACGGCAGATCTCTACTGGTTGAGTGCGCTTCACGAAAGTGGAAAGACATCCCTGTACGAACAGCATCTTGAAAAAACCTTGAAGCGATTTCCTGAAATGGCAGACTATCTCTCCAAACAACACTGAGATTCACAGGGAGGATCTTTTTGTAAAAATCATCAGCGGATTGTCCAAAGGAGTGGAAGTGGACTCTTACAATTTCCCACCCGCATTCAAAAGCTGATCGACGCGAGTCAAATCATCTTCGGTATCGACGCCATGCCCTGGCTCAACCTGGGCCAAACTGACGTGGATGGGTTCGCCATGCCAGAGTACACGCAACTGCTCCAGGGATTCCGCGCCCTCCAGAGGTGAGGTCGGCCACTGCACATAGCGCTTGAGAAATCCGGCCCGATAGGCATAAAGGCCGATATGGCGGAGAAAGGGAATCTCAGGCGACAGCTCGCCACCTTCCTGGGCAAAGGCATCCCGGTGCCAGGGGATGGGGGCACGGCTGAAATAGAGGGCGTAACCGGCTTGGTTGGTCACAACCTTGACCATATGGGGATTGAACAGATCTTCGCGGCAGGAAACCTCTCCTGCCAAGGTAGTGATCACCGCATCCGGATGGGCAGCCATGTCCTGCGCCACCTGATCCAGTAGCTGCGCGGGCATGGTGGGCTCGTCTCCCTGAAGATTGACCAGAATGGTTTCATCGGACCAGCCGTAGCAGGCCACCACTTCGGCCAGTCGTTCGGTACCACTGTTATGTGCCGGATCGGTCAGGCAGACCTCGACCCCTGCCTCCTCTGCAGCCTGCTGAATACGACTGTCATCGGTCGCTACCAGGATCTGGCTGGCGCCACTCTCTTTGGCGCGCTCGACCACATGCCAGATCATGGGTTTGCCCTGTAGCAGTCTCAAAGGCTTGCCGGGTAAACGACTGGACCCATAACGAGCGGGGATGACGACTTTGTAATCGGACATGGTCAGGCAGCCGGTACTTCTTCCTCGGGATCCAGTTCCCGCGCCTCTTCCTGCAGCATGACGGGAATCTCATCCCGGATCGGGAAGGCCAGACGATCGGCCCGGCAGATCAACTCTGACGCGGCCTTGTCGTAATAGAGAGGCCCCTTGCACAGTGGGCAAACGATGATTTCCAAAAGATATTTATCCATGCGTCTCACCTGGGTTGGAGGAGGGTTTAGAGAAAAGGCGCAGCACGGCCTGAGCCAATGCCTCGCCAAAGCTGTCAGGCAGGACCGCCTCAATGGGCAGATACCAATGATTGGGGCCAGCGAACGGCTGGCATTTTACCGCATCCTTCTCGGTCATGACCAAAGGTGCTTCCCCCGCTATCGCCAGATCCTGAACCGTCAATGGATGGTGATCGGGAAAGGGATGCTCAATAATCTCCAGGCCAGCCTTCCGCAGCAGGTCGAAAAAACCCTGGGGATGGGCGATTCCCGCCAGAGCATGAACCGGTTGACCCAGTAACGCCTCCAGAGGTCGCTCTTGCTCCGGCGCCCTGAGGGAACGCAACTGGTCTGGCAGATACTGCATCAGGAACTCTCCAGATAGCGCCTGATGCTTGGCCACTTTCAAGGGGATCTGGTTCAGACGGGACGGTGGCTCACGCAGCGGGCCGGCGGGCAACAGCAGGCCATTACCCAGGCGTCGGTTGCCATCGATGGCCGCAATCTCCAAATCCCGCGCCAGGGCATAGTGTTGCAGACCATCATCTGACAGCAAAAGGTCGCACTCGTGTCGATCCAGCAAGGCCCGGCCAGCTGCGACCCGATCCGGGCCAACCCAGAGAGGGCAGCCACTCTGACGGGCGATGAGCAGGGGTTCATCACCGACGATGTTGGGGTCAGATTCCACTGTCACTGGTTGGGGCCAGGACTGGGCCTGTCCACCATAACCCCGGGAGAGAATGCCGGGTCGATAGCCCAACTGACGCAGATAGCGTGCGCACCAGACCACCAGCGGGGTTTTGCCACTGCCACCGACACTGATATTGCCAATGACGATGACAGGGACCGGTAAGCGTTGAGGGTTCAGCCAGCCCCGGCAATAGGCATGTCGCCGCAACGCTGCCACTCCCCCAAACAACCAGGACAGGGGCAGCAGGCCGAGAGAAACCGGATTGAGGGATTGCCAGTAGTGATCAAGCCGACTCACTTGTCCTCGCGGCGCTCTTTGGCCTCAAAGGAGAAATTGACCAAACCCACCTGCCCGGCTGCATCCATGGCAATCATCACCGCACCATGTGGCGCCTTGGCGTCGGCCATGATGCTGACAGGCGGCAGCTTTCTCACCCCGCGAATGCGCTGTTGCAAAGCCAGCTTCAGGGTTTTGAAATCGGAATTGACCAGCTCCTGGTCATTCAGATAGAGGTGACCCTGGGCATCCACCGCAATCTTGATCGGTTCCTGCTGCGCCGCTGGCGCCTCAGATTTAGAGGACTCGGGCAGCTCGATCTGGATCCGGGACTCACGATCAAAAGTGGTGGAGACCATGAAGAAGATCAACATGAGAAAAACCACGTCGATCAGAGGCGTCATATTGACATCCACATCCTTGCTTTTCTGGGGCCTCAGGTTCATGAAGTGCTCTTTCTCGAATCAGCGTCGCGCTCACCCTTCATCACTTCGATCATCTTCAGCGCCTCCTCTTCCATGCGAACCACATAGCGCTCAACCAAGCCATTGAAATAACGGTGGAACATCAGCGAAAGAATGGCCACAATCAGTCCTGCCGCTGTGGTGAAGAGGGCCTCAGAGATACCGCCAGCCAGCACTGCAGGATTGCCCACGCCTGCCCGGGTGATGGCGCTGAAGACCTCGATCATACCGAACACCGTCCCTAACAGACCCAGCAGAGGGGCAATGGCCGCGATGGTGCCCAGGGTATTAAGAAAACGTTCTAACTCATGCACCACCTGGCGGCCCATCTCTTCAATGGCCTCTTTCATCACCTCACGGGAGTGGTTGGCATTGAGCAGCCCGGCGGCCAGGACCCTTCCCAGCGGGGATTCAGCACGAATCACCTCGATGGTCTCCCGGTTCAACTGGCCTTTGCTGCTGAGCGTCCAGATGGCAGGCAACAGATTCTTGGGTACCACATAACTGGCACGCAAGCTCCAGAAACGCTCAATGATGATGGCCAGCGAGATCACTGAGCAGCCCAGGATGGGCCACATGAGAAAACCGCCAGCTTTGATCAGTTCCAACACAGTGAAAACCTCCCTTGGATCACCGCAAATCGGCGATTTTAGCCTATCCTAAGGGTTTCTAGCCAGCTTGAGCCGCTGTGTGGAGTTGGTGCAGATACGACAGATCCACAAAACCGCCGGGTACAGGACCTCCTGCCAAAAGTTGACAGGAGTGATCCGGCTCGCCCAACTGATCCAACACCAGCGAGGCACCGCTGAAATTCTGATCCCTGGTATAGCCATTCACCGTCACCACCAAAGCGGCAATACCGGCATCGACCACCGAGCGCACACCATTGTCGGAATCTTCAAAGGCCAGACAAACCGAGGGGGTCACCGCGAGTTTTTGCATCGCCCATTGATAGATGTCCGGCGCTGGTTTCTTGGCAGGCACGATGTCACCAGCAGCGATGACCTCAAACCAGTCAAGTGAATCTGCGCCGAGGGTATTCTCCAGCAAAGCTGTGACATTCTCTGGTGTGGTGGTGGTGGCGATACCCAACCGAAGACCAGCTTCACGGGCCTCGTCAATCAGCCGCTTCACCCCAGGTCGTAACGGAATAGCGCCCTCAGCCAGCAACTGGGTGTAGTGGCGGGTTTTGGCCTGATGCAGCTCGGCGATAAAGGTACCCAACTGGGCTGGACGTGGGAACGCCTGGTTAAAATGGTCCAGATAAAACCCCATCCGCTCCTTTCCACCGGTCACTGCCAACAGTTGACCATAGAGAGCCTCGGACCAGTGCCAATCCAGCCCAGCCTCATGAAAGGCGCGATTAAAGGCAACCCGATGGCCGTCCCGCTCGGTATCGGCCAGGGTGCCATCGACATCAAACAACAAAACCTCAAGTGCCATGGGGAAACCCCTCAATAATTCGGAAAATGAAGACTGGCAGGACGGAAGACATGCCCATATAATGTCGGGTCTTGTTTAAGCTGGGTCAGCTTCCGCTGTCTCAGCCTCCGATTTTACCCTAGAGAGAAGCGCGCAATGACCGATAAGAAAAAGGACAATTTGCACGGCCCTTACGATTTCGAGCCTTACCAGGAAAAGGATGGTGAGGAGTACATGAACCCTGAGCAGGAAGCGCATTTCCGGGGCATTCTGGATGCCTGGAAACGCGAGTTGATGGAAGAGGTCGATCGCACCGTCGATCACATGAAAGACGACGCTGCGAACTTCCCCGACCCTAACGATCGCGCTACCCAGGAATCCGAGTTCAGTCTGGAGCTGCGTACCCGTGACCGTGAGCGCAAATTGCTGAAGCGTATCGATGACATGATCAAACGCCTGGACGCCCATGAGTACGGCTACTGCGAGGCCTGTGGCATCGAAATCGGCCTGCGTCGTCTTGAGGCCCGCCCCACGGCGACCCTTTGCATCGATTGCAAAACCCTCGACGAAATTCGCGAAAAACAGCACGCTTAAGGCGTGCCTGATACGGACATCCCCAGTTATCGGGGGCGTTTCGCCCCCTCCCCCAGCGGGAAACTCCATTTCGGCTCCCTGGTCGCTGCCGTAGCGAGTTATCTCGACGCGCGTGCGGTGAACGGCCAGTGGCTGGTTCGCATCGAAAACCTGGACCCACCCCGTGAAGTCCCCGGTGCCGCCGATGAAATCTTGTGCACCCTGGAGGCCTTTGGCTTTGAGTGGGATGAGGAGGTGCGTTACCAAGGCCAGCGCTTCCCCCAATATCTGGAGATCGTAGAGACCCTGGTCGCCAGAGGAACGGCCTACCCCTGCAGTTGCTCCCGCAAAACCATTGCCGCTACCTCACCCATGGGTATCGAAGGCCCCATCTATCCTGGCACCTGCCGCCATGGTATGGCCGACTGCCACGCCAAATCCCATAGCATCCGCCTGCTTACCCGAGATGAGCCTATTGCATTCCGGGATCTCATCCAGGGCGAGAGTCAGCAACGATTGGCTTCAGTCATGGGTGATTTCGTGATTCGTCGGGTCGAAGGCTATCCCGCCTATCAGCTTGCCGTAGCAGTAGACGATGCCGAGCAGGGCATCACCCGTGTGGTGCGTGGCTTTGATCTCTTCCACTCCACTGCTCGCCAAATCTATTTACAGGGATTATTGGAATATCCACAGCCTGAATACGCGCATATCCCTTTGGCGGTGGACAGACAGGGCCAAAAGCTCAGCAAACAGCTGGCCTCCCTGCCTCTAAATCCAACGGAACCTTTGCCCGCCCTGCGTCAGGCGCTACTCTTTTTGGGCCAGCCACTGCCTCCGCAGGAGATTTTTCTTCCAGAGGACTTCTGGCGCCACGCCATTGAACATTGGGATATTCGGCAAGTGCCCCGCTGTAGCCAGATACCATTCGATTAAGGAAGTATCGAGTTGAATAAATCCGTTCTGGATCTCTCCGCACATGAGAAACGAAAAACCAGCGTTTCCCCAAGCAATCAGTGCTCAAGGCACCTTTGTCGGTAGTGTTTTTTCTTCAACGAGCTTCCAGTTGCCTTTTTTTATCAAGACGTAACGTAAAGCGCTCTCTCACTGAAGGACAGCAGTTGGCATCATTCTGGCCATAGGCATTGCCCTCCAGCGTCAGGCTGACAGCAGTATGCCCAACGATGCGCTCAACGAGACGAACGGGGCTTTCAAACTGAATAGCTGGCGACGAACGAAGTGGGTCAACCACAAAGGTATTACCTGCGCCAATGGTGACGAAAGAGAGATGGGTACCCCAGGAACCTGAGCCGCCAACACAACCAATATCCCCCGCTGAAAGAACCACATACTTGGCATCGGATCTATCCTCAATATGGGTATATGGCACCAGGGGGATAATATTTTTCGCCTCAATCTCACCCTCAGGGCAAGAAATGGCATTCACATAAGCAGTGACAGATTTGATGATTTTTTGATCGATCTCCACAGGTGAAAGCACATCACCGGCAGACGTCATCGGACTGAAAAGCACGCAGATCAGTGTAATGGCAAGAGCGCTTCGCAGCGGGGTCATCACTGTTTCACCCCATCCCAAGGCAAATAGGTCTCGGCGCTGGAGTTTCCCCAGAAACCGTGGAAGACCTTTTGATTGGAAGAAAAGAGCATTCTCAATACCCCCGTTCCATATTTGTCCTTCCAGTCAGCAACCCAGGTAAAGTCGCCTTCTCTGCGGAAATGGCTCAGCTCGCCAAGGGCCAGTCCGTTCTCCTCACCCATGGCATAGCTGCCAACCAGCTGGCCTGCTTCATCCCGGTAAAAGGTCGTCAAAACAGGATCCAGATCATTACCGCTATACACTCTCCCCTGATAGGAGCCGGTAAGGGTCGGCGGATTCTGTGCTGCTTCTGTTTGCTCTTCCGCCAGTGCTATCAAAGGAGAAAATAAGCAGAGGGTGAACAGCCACATCCATTTTTTCATTTGAGCCACCTCAAATTGTCATGGCCTGGACAAAAATCCCAGGGGATCCGCTGGATCGATACCTGCCATAAAGGGCACACGTCGATCCTTATTGGTCAGTTGATAGACCAGCCCCATCCAGTTACCCACCACGGCATCAGCGGTGTCATGCCAGGTATTGTCCAAACGCCAGTCGATCAGTTTTTCAGGAAACTCGGGCAGGTCACCCCCCTCGGCCCGCAGAATCTGATCCCGATATTCCAAAAGCAGCGCCTGCTCGCGGGCTCCCAGATAGTGATCCGGAAACGGTGGCAAATCGCTTTTTCCTGCCGCCCAGAGGCCCAATTCCCGTTTGTACTCTTTCAGCAGCGAGATGGTGTCATACTCCGGATGCCCCTGAAAAAAGACGAAGCGAAAGCCGTCTTCAGAGGTGGCCAGATGCACGCCAACCGCTGGACTCTCCACCAACACATGAAGCCCTGCTGCTTCAAACTGATCCAAAGAGACATCGTTCCAGCGCGAATGGGGCACATCGAACCGGCTGTTGACATCATTCACCAGAGGGTGACGGGGAGCGACCACCTGATGCGAATAGACACCCCAATATTTGCGGGGATGTGCCATCCGCCTTTGGCCATAGCGGAACTCCAGCACCGCATGGGTGGCCAGGCAGGAGCAGAGCGTGGAGGTAACCTGCTCAGCAGCCCAATCGATCACCCGAATCAGCGGCTGCCAAAAGGGTTGATTCGCCAGCTCTGGCCCCGCCACGTTGGCGCCGGTGATGATGAGGGCATCCAGCCCCTGCGCCTGCAAATCCTCGAAACGCTCGTAATGACGATCGATATGTGCCTGGGCCTTGTCACTCCGCGGCAGCTCATCAAAGGTGAAAGGATGCAGATAAAATTGAGCGATGGGGTTACTCTCACCAACCAGGCGAAAAAACTGTCGTTCCGTAGCCGCCAGGGCGGCATCCGGCATCATGTTCAGCAGGCCGATATGGAGTTCGCGGATGTCCTGGTGCGCTGCCTGTTCCTCGCTCAACACCCGCAGCCCCTCCTGACGCAGACGGTCATAAGTCGGCAAGCTGTTGTGGGCAATGATAGGCATTTTTAGCTTGGTGTCCTCTCAATGGCAGTTTCCACCAGGGCGAGAAAATCGCTCTCATCCCGCACCTGGGCGACCTCATGGGAGGTCACGCTATAGCCAAAGGGCCTGGCAATGGCCTCGTAACGGGGAATGCGACTGCGAAAAAGGCGCGGAAACACCCAGCGGGTAAAGGCATCGGGTTCGACCTGAGCAGCATACTGCATCCCCTGCTCCTTCAAATACTCATCCAACTGCTCGCGCAAAAATTCCGGCCGGTAATAGAGTGGCTTGGGATCGCTCTGAGCACGGGTGATCAGAGTCTCCTCCTCTTCCTGATCAGTGGCCTGGATGTAGAGAATGAGGCTGTGTTCCGCCAACAGTTCGACAATGCCGGGCTCATCCAGCTCACAGAGGGAACCGCCCACATCGTTAACAAAATGGGGATAGCCGTAGATCTCCCGTGCCTTACGGATGAAATCGGGCACATCCCGCATAGCGGCAATCTCCGCCTTACGATATTCCGCCTGACGACGCATGAATTCGTCCAGCGGCACCCCACCCTGCTCCGGATCACCCAGCTTACCGACGAACGACAGCACCGGCCCCAGATCGTCTACTTTGATGTTATTGCGGATATAGATCCAATCGTTGCGCAACAGCTCGCGCAGAAAAGGCACCGACATGGCCTGCTGCTTGATCAGATCCAGAATCTGCTCATCCAGATAGCGGGTGCCAATGCGATAGTCGCCCGAATAGTGAAACCAACCGTGACGGCGCAACAGGGTCGACAAATAGGTCTTCCCCACCCCGGACATCCCCAACAGCGTGACAGACTTGTGTGGCCATGCGCGGAAGGCCTGAAGATCGAATTTCACCTGAGCTCCCAAAACTGAATGAAAAAAACCTGCAGCCAGCATACCATTTCAGAATGGCTCCGAATCCCGAAAAGAGAGGGTTCAATGAAATTTCTGCACCCCCAACAAGACGAACAGCGCGAGCTCTCACTGGACGATGTCTTTCTCATTCCCCGTTTTTTTGAGGGAACGACCCGTTCTGAGACCGACCTCAGGCCCAACGACTTTCCCGGCAGCAGTC
>JBNKLG010000090.1:0-10660 GCA_050292235.1 Sedimenticolaceae bacterium
CGAGTCCGGGGAGGAGCTGAAGCGGAAAGGAACGCTGACCCTGCTGGGCATCTTCCTGTCGGGAACCGTGGCCCTGATGCTGGTCGGGCTCCGGGACTACTTCCAACGCTGATCTTCGAGGAGAACCAACATGGCACAGCACAACATCACGAAGGCGAAAGCCATCCACGAGCAGCGCCAAGCCCAGCGGGACGCCCGCGTGGCGGAGCTGACGAAAGCCGCGCAGCCGCTCCGGGGCTTCATGCCTTCGGCTCCCCGTCCGAACGCGAAGCCGCGCAAGGCCCGCTGATCCGGCGATGAAGGCCAAGGCGAAGAAGCCCGGCAGGATTCTCCCCGCCCCGCGTGGTGGGGAGAATGCCAAGTTCTTCGGTGAGCACAACAAGAGGGTAGCCGTGAGGACCTGCCTGATGTGCGGCGAGCCCTTCACCTCCGCCGGACCTCAGAACCGCCGCTGCACCCCCTGTTCGGAGAAGGTCGCCGTGCTGGGCCTGACCGCTGACTTTTGGTGAGCGCCGGGCGTCAGACGCCCCCGTGCCCGATCCGCTCCCATGCTTCGCGGAACGGGTCCTGCTCATAGTCGCCGGGCTGCAACCAGTACGACACACGCCCGTCCTTCTCGCCGCGGTGGGCGCGCTCCCGGACCTCCGAGGGCAGGAGGATGAAGGCCGAAGGCGTGGGCGTGGCGACCTTGTTCACGATCACCCAGAAGTCGCCCATGATCTTGTCCAGCGATGTCCCGAGGGGAACCGGGTTGCGTTTGCTCAGGGCCTTGACCTGTACCCCGACGAAGCGGGAGGCGTCCCGGCTGTAGGCAATGATGTCAACGCCGCGGGCATTGCGCGCCGTCGGCATGACGTTCCACCCGAGGAGGGACAGCCGATAGCAGCAGTAGTAGAGCCCGACATTGCCAGTGAGCTGCGGGTCCAGTGATCCGGTTCCGTTGTTGGGCACGTTCGCCATGACCTCAGACCCGCTCGATGCTCGTAACCTTGACGAAGCCGCTGCCAGTGCAGACCCGCTTCCCGACCGTCAGGACGTTGATGCTCAACGGGGTCGCCCGTCGATACTCCGGCGGATATTCGCGCGTGCGCACCCAGCCCGCCGCCGGGGTGTCTCTGGGCGGGTGGCTCTCAATCTCGATCACCTCGCCGTCCCGGTACTCGATCACAGAACCATCCTCGAAAGTCACACGCAACATACATTCCTCCCGCGGGCTTGCCGTCGCCCATAGCAAAAAGGCCACCCCGGGGGATGGCCTTCGGCTTCGGTCGGGGCGCAGTTTCCAGCACTTCGACCGTAGTTAGGTAGTTCGTTGGGTAGGATCGGAAATCCTGCCGAAACCCCACTACCTAGTGGGTATATGGCGGAGAGGGAGGGATTCGAACCCTCGGTACGTTGCCGTACACACACTTTCCAGGCGTGCTCCTTCAGCCGCTCGGACACCTCTCCGGATTTCGAAGTCGCCAATTATCTCGGCGAAATGAAGCCGGTAATCTTAATTCAAAAGATACCGCAGCTGCAACAAGATTATGGGGACTGACGCCAAATCATCGAATTCTTATCGACAGCAGGGCTTCTGGGCGCCATTATTAGAGGGCCATTGACTTTCGGAGCCTTAGATTGATGACACGGATTCTCGTTCTGCTGCTTTTTGCCAGCACCTCATGTTTTGTTCAGGCCGCCATGTATAAGTGGGTAGATGAGCAGGGTAAGACAGTCTACTCCCAATCGCCACCACCGAAAGGCAAGGCAGAGCGCATCAAGCCACCACCACCACCGGCCATTGATCCAGCCGTTGCCCGCCAGCAATTGGAAGCCCGACAACAGGCCTTGGCGGATCGTCGGGAAGATAGAGAGCTGGCCAGCCAAAAAGCCCAGGAAGACAAAGCCCAACTGGAGAGAGATCGGCAGCGCTGCGCCGCCGCCAGAAGAAACCTCCAAAATTTCCAAGGGCCGCCCAACCGCATAGTTAGAAACGCCAACGGAGAGTTCCAGCGTTACAACGAGAAAGAGCGCCAAGCCAAAATTGCAGAGGCCCAACAAGCCATCAGCGAATCCTGTCACTGATTTTCAGTCGGCCTTTATGGCCGACACCTTTACGATTCAGGCGAACCCACTCAGTGACTTGCTGCGTAGAGTCCGCATTGGGCAATGCAGTCGGTATCGGCCTGATCATCTACACCTTCTGCCACCACTTTGATATCGATGAGCTGGCCCAGCTCGGCCATCGATTCCACCAGACGCCGTTTCTGCTCGTCGGTTGATACGCCTTGGGTAAAGCCTTTTGCCAGACGGATATAGTCCAGCTTGTAGGCCTTGAGTTCTCTCAGCGGAATCAGATCAGGATCATAACGTTTGAGCAGAACTTTGACGCCGATGCCATGAAGAAAATCGACAAAAAAGCGAAAGGCTGCGGCATGTTTGGTCACGCTGTAGGCAGACATGGCGAAGACCAGACGTGATTTGAGATCGGCATGCTGATCCAGGATGATTCGCAACCAGTCAAGAAACTCGGGGGCTTTGGCGGAATCGGGGGAGAGGTTGATCACAATGTCATGGATGATGTTTTCTTGCTGAATCAGACTCAACACTTTGCTGACCACCGCCTTATCAAAGGCCTGCGCCAAACCAAAACTTTCTGCCAATGAAATGAAGGTGCCGATCGGGATAGGCGCACCTTCGGCATCGTAGGCCTGAGAGGTGGCCTCTTCCAGCACCAATTGGTCACGATATTCGCCACTCAGCCCCTCTGCACTCAGTGTTCTGGCAATATCAAAGCGCACTTTTTCTATGACCTCGGCCAGCAGTTGACGCCAGGCATTCAGGTCGCGATTACCCTGGTCAGAAGTTTGATAGACGTAAGCATTCGGTCCTACGATGCGCGCCTTTTCGTAGGCCTCCCCGGCCAAACCCAGGCTCTCCTGTGTCGTGCCAAAGGGGTCAACAGGAACGATACCGAAATGGGTCAGATCCTCTAGGCCAAATTGCTGCAGTAGCGCCTTGCTCGCCTCGATAAATTCATGGCAGTAGGCTTCAGCCTGAGATCTGTTTCCCCGCAATAGGACGACAAACTTTGCTCCAACCAAGCGATAAGGGCGAACGTTGACCGAGATTGGATTATCAGCCACCTGAACCAATACGCGAGCAAAAGCGCGCACCAGCTTATCGGTCTGGGTATGTCCATTATCCATGGAGAAAACCCCCAGGTTTTCGATGCGACAAAGCACCAGATGGGCCTCTTCACGATCCATGAATACGCGCTTCATCTCCAGTTCGAAGCCACTCTGGGTCTCCAGGCCGGTTAGCTCGTCCAGTTTCAATCGCTTGACCGTTGCCTCCAGCCTGGTATTGAGATTTTCTATGAGGGTTCCCGTCTTCCGGGACATCATGTTCATGGACTGAGCGACCGTCCGTATCTCGGCCGTCCAGGGCAGCGGAGAGATGCTGGTGAAATGGCCATCGGAAATATCCAGGGCCAGTCGTTCAATCTTGCCCAAAGGCTTGAGCAGAAAACGCAACAGGGCCAGCAGTATCAGCACGGCAAAAAGAAAGACCACACCAGAGAAAACCAATGCCTCTTTGGTTTGATCCCAGAGTTTGAGATAGGCGATACCGGGGCTGACGGTAACCTGAAGTCTGCCCGCAATGACCCAACCGGAGCTGATCTCGGTCTCGGCCCTTGCTGTCGCCATAGGAAGTAGGCGCACAAACCAGTCCGGCACGCCGGAATAGCTTTCAGGCTGCTTGCGGCTGATGATCTCCTTCCCATCCATATCCTCTAAATGGATGCTTTGGTAATAGCCGCGGTCATAAATCGCTGTCACCATACTCTCCAGCATGGCATTTTGGCGATCTCCGATGTAGGGGCTTAAGGATAAACCCAAAGAGGTGGCTGTATCCTGGGCATGGATCTGGGCTTCTACTTCCAAATAGCTTCGAATGTTGTTGGCGCTGGCCGCAAAGTTCACCGCCATGATCAACAGAAACAAGAGTGAGATCAGCAATAAAAGTTGTTTCGATAGTGACATGCTGCACTTCCCATAGTGATGTAGGTGGTAACAGTGTTCCGCTTCATTCAGTTGCCTGCCTCAGCAGCCAGTTTATTTCTCACTGAGTTCCAGTGCAGCAATCGGCTGGATGGGCCTGCTAACTGCCCTCCCCCGCCCCCTTTGGCAACCCATAGACCTTCGCCGTTGAAACTGTAGACGGGGATAAGATCCGGTCGCTGCGAGGCCTTGAGCAACTGTTTGTTAATGTTGTCCAGAATATAGGGCTCCCGGCGAAGGTCCTCGTAATAGGCAAGCACCATGTGCGCTTCTGTCCTATTGGTCCCGGGCTTACGATAATTGACATAGGTGATGCGCAGCTTCTCTTCTGCCACACCCAGCTGCCGAAGGGTCAGGTACTTGGCGATGGCGTAATCCTCACAATCACCGCCAAAGGTATTCAGCATCTCTAATGGGGTCGCCCAGTAATCCTTGTTCTTCCAGTGAACCTGATCAGTAACATAGCGAATCTGATTAAAGAAGAGATTCACCAGCTTCAGTTTTTCAATGTCACTCTGCTGTTGATTTTCTCTCATCAAAGCCTGCCAACGATGCAAACGCACCCCCGCATCTTTGCCATACTTTGCAACCGATTGCTGAATCATTTCCTCGGACAGAATCACACCGGGTGCATCAGCCAAACCAGCATTGGCCATGAGTCCCAACCCCAACAGCCAAAATCGCCAATACCGCTGGGACCACAGCCAGCGGAAGCCTATTGTCAGAAAATGTTGGAATGGAATCATGCGCCGATTTTGGTTCTCTGCCGCCGACGTATAGAATGTGCCGTTTGTGGCCCTTCTGAGTGATGGGCTATTGTCGGTCCACTGAACTATAAGACTAGCCTTCAATCATGCGCGTTTCATCTTTTCCTCTGAGTACGCTCAAAGAAACCCCTGCGGATGCCGAGATCGTCAGCCATCAGTTGATGCTGAGAGCAGGCCTGATTCGCCGCCTCTCCTCCGGCCTGTACACCTGGATGCCCTGGGGGCTGAAGGTTTTACGCAAGGTCGAACGCATCGTGCGCGAGGAGATGGATGCTGCTGGCGCGCTGGAGGTGCTGATGCCTGCGGTACAACCCGCCGAACTCTGGCAGGAGTCGGGCCGCTGGGATGTGTTTGGCCCCCTGATGCTGCGTATCAAGGATCGCCATCATCGCGAATATTGCTTTGGGCCGACCCACGAAGAGATCATCACCGATCTGGCCCGCAATGAACTGCGCAGTTACAAACAACTACCGATCAATTTTTACCAGATCCAGACCAAATTCCGCGACGAGACCCGTCCCCGTTTCGGGGTTATGCGCGCCCGAGAGTTTCTGATGAAGGATGCCTACTCTTTCCATCTGAATCAGAGCTCGCTGCAAGAGACCTATGAGGTGATGTACCAGACCTACAGCCGAATTTTCAGCCGTTGCGGACTGGACTTCCGCCCCGTGGCAGCGGATACCGGCAGTATCGGCGGCTCTGGCTCCCATGAATTTCATGTGCTGGCCGATTCCGGTGAAGATGCCATCGCCTTTTCCACCCAAAGCGATTATGCCGCCAACGTCGAGCTGGCCGAGGCGCTGGCTCCGGTGGGGGATCGCCCTGTCCCCTCTGCGGAGGTGCGGCTGGTGGATACCCCCAATGCTAGGACCATTCAGGAACTGGTCGATCAATTCGAGCAACCCATCGAGAAAACCGTCAAAACCCTGGTGGTCAGGGCCAGCGAAGAGATCGAGGGTGGTCTCATTGCCCTATTGGTGCGTGGCGATCATGAGCTCAACCCCATCAAGGCCGAAAAACTGCCCAAGGTGGCCGAACCCCTCTGTTTTGCCGATGAGACCGAGATCCGCGCCGCCATTGGTGCCGGCCCCGGTTCTCTGGGACCGGTCAATCTGCCCATACCCTGCATTGTCGATCGCACTGTGGCCAAGATGGCCGATTTCAGTGCCGGTGCCAACCAGGATGGCAAACATCTCTTTGGCATCAACTGGGACCGGGATCTGCCCGAGCCAGTCGAGATCGCCGATCTACGCAATGTGATCGAAGGCGACCCCAGCCCGGATGGTCAGGGCAGCCTTACCATCGCCCGTGGTATCGAAGTGGGACACATCTTCCAGTTGGGGCAGAAATACAGCGCCGCCCTCAATGCCCAGGTACTGGATGAAAACGGCAAGGCCGTGACCACCACCATGGGCTGCTATGGCATCGGCGTCTCTCGTGTGGTGGCCGCCGCCATCGAGCAGAACCATGATGACCGAGGCATCATCTGGCCTACCGCCCTCGCCCCCTTCCAGGTGGCTATTGTGCCCATGAACCTGCACAAATCGGATCGCATACAGAAGGCCGCCGAGGCCCTACAACGCGAGCTGACAGAGGCGGGCATCGACAGCATCCTTGATGATCGGGACAGCCGACCCGGCATCATGTTTGCCGACATGGAGCTGCTGGGCATCCCCCACCGCATCGTCATTGGCGAGAAATCCCTGGACAAAGACCAGTTTGAGTATCGCAATCGATGCGAAACCGACAACCAATTCATCGATCGATCCCAGATCATCGACTTTCTCAAAGCACAACTAGGATAACGGGATGTTTCAACAGAAAAACGCCTATACCCGGGACGAACTTCTTGGCTGCAGCCGCGGCGAACTCTTTGGCCCGGGCAATGCCCAACTGCCTGCACCCAACATGCTGATGATCGACCGCATCAATCTGATCTCCGAAGAGAATGGTGCCTATGGCAAGGGGCAAATCCAGGCCGAACTGGACATTAATCCCGACCTATGGTTTTTCGATTGCCACTTCCCTGGTGATCCCGTGATGCCCGGTTGCCTGGGACTGGACGCCATGTGGCAGATGGTGGGTTTCTACCTCGGTTGGGTTGGCAATCTGGGTCATGGCCGCGCCCTGGGTGTTGGTGAGGTGAAGTTCACCGGACAGGTGTTGCCTGAAGCCAAAGTGGTAAGCTATCAGATCGACATCAAACGGGTCATCTCCCGCAGACTCATCCTGGGCATCGCCGATGGGAGCCTCTCCGTTGATGGCGAAAAGATCTATACCGCTAAAGATCTGCGGGTCGGCCTCTTTACCTCAAGCCAGGGCTTTTAAATACAGCGCCATTAATCACCCGATATCAAACCCGGAGCTGACCGGACCATTCCAGGATTGGCAATCGACCTGATCGACCCGCGCCTGTGGAGGTCCCCGGTGCAGCCAGCGTTTGAGTTGTGCCAGGGCCTCTGGCTCACCACCAGCAATGACTTCAACACTGCCATCGGCCAGATTGATCGCAGAACCGCTCAGCCCAAGAGACTCGGCCTGACGACGGGTAGAATCCCGAAACCAGACCCCTTGTACCCGACCGGTGACGATACAGCGGATGGCCTTCATGGCCACTCCAAGGTCACGAGGGAGCCTGCGGTCAGCCCCATACCCTCTGGCAACACAAAACCCAGTTCGAGCTGATCCGGTGTCAGCCAGAGCAAACTGCTGACCTGCACATCCAGAGCTTGCCCCTTCGCCTTCAATTTTACCGCCTGTCCTGGAGTCAGGTCCTTGGCCTTTGCTGCAGAAATGCGCAACCCCAGGTACCGATCCCGGGCGAGGCGCAGAAGGGTTCGCACCTGACAGCGGTTGCTCAGCTGCTGGCCCGGATAAGCCGCCATGGCGATGATGCGACCTGGAAAAGGCGCCAATAGCCGGCTCTCCGCCAAAGCCTGGGCCGCCGCCACCTCATCAGCCACTGCACTAGCGTAGACAGCCCGCGCCTGGGCAGCGGCGTTCTCCGCCATTTGACGCTCGTGCTCCGAAGTCTGCCCCCGATCAAATAGCTCCTTGGCCCGCTCCTTTTCCCGCAGTGCCTCTTCCTGTCGAAGAAAAGCGGCCGTTTTCTGCGCCTCAGTAGCAGCCTTGCGTGTTTGGAACGGTTTGGCGTCCAGAGCCAACAGCAGTGCGCCCTGATCAACTTTCTGCCCCAGGGAAACCGACACTTCGGCCACTACGCCAGCATGAGCCACGCCGATGTCGGCAATCTGGGTCCAGATCAGGCGACCCTCTACCTCTGCGGCACTCATCCTGGCGCTCCACCCCCAAACCAGGGCTATCAACAGCATCGATCTCATCATCTCTCCGCCTTCAGTAGCTTGCCAGACAGTGCATCCAACTCTGCCCAAACCAATTCTGCCTGAAATCGCAACTGCGCCTCTTCCAGGCGCTGCTGAGAGATCAATACCATGGCATCCCCCAGGTCAGCCTTGACTTCCATCTCATAGAGGGAGCGACTACGATCCAGATTCAGCTCACGATAAACAGCACGGGATTTAAGGGTCTTCTGTTTGACTTTAAGGTTTTGCAACTCCAACCAAAGTTCGGTGACCCGCTGTCGCAAAGCCAACTCCAACGCCTGAAGCTCCGCCTGTTTCTGCAAGACTCCCGCCCGGGCTCGTGCTGTCTTGGCCTTAACGCGATCGCCCTCAAACAGGGGAATCTCCAGCTGCAACTCCGCACTCAAGGGATGATGGCTACCCGCTTCCTGCGCATAAAGCACCGCATTAAGCCCACCGGTCAATAGTGGCTTTCCCGATGCCCTGGCCTCTGCCACCTGAGCTCTGGTCTGCCTCACCTCGGCCCTGAGCGCCTTGATAAGATAATTGCCACTCAAAACCCGATCATTCAGTTTCTCCAACTCAGGGAGGTCTCGCTTGAGTCCCTTGAGCTCGCCATGGGTGAGATGTTCAGATAACTGATCTGGACGATTCAGTGCCAGAGCCAAAGCATTGCGGGTCGCACGTTGACGATGTGTACTGGCGCTTTGCCGATAGCGAGCCAACTCGTAATCCTTTTCCAGATCAGAAAGCGTCACATCCGATAACTGCTTCAGCTTGACCCGATCACGGGCCTTGTCCAGCCCCACATAGGCCACGGCCATGGCCTCATTATCCCGGGCCTGCTCCAGATCCGCCAAGAGAACATCAAAGAACCGTTGCATCACCAACAGATAGCGTTCCTGACGTGCTGCCATCAAACGATGCGCCTGGCCCTCAATACCAGCCTGAGCTGCCCGACGCCCCGCTGCTGTGCGGCCAAAGTCATGTAAGCGCTTGTGCAGCCCCAGCCCTAAAGAGCTGTCATGGTGACTCTGGTCATAGGCAACCCTGGAAGGCTCAATCAGACGGAATCTTGGGGTCAGCCCCAAATAGGCATCGTTCTGGGCATTCACCTCCCGCAGGGCTGCCTCAGCGGAGAGCCGCTCAGCCTCAGCCTTGAGCAGCAAAGGCTGATCCGATACCTGTGCCAACTTTAAGGCTTGTTTGAGTGAAAACGGCTCTGGCAAAGGCGCAGCAATAACCAAAGAGGAGGCCACCAACAAACAGATCAGCCCAATCCGGATCTGATAGGAAAAGAGCAGAAAACGGTAGGCGTTCAAAGGGCCGTATCAGCCTGTTTTTGGCGCTTATAACGGCTAAAATTAGTCGTCTTGTAGTGTTCGTCCGCCACAAACTCGCCCAACCAAAGAAACTCTTCCGGTGTCGAAGTGGCACCCGTGTATTTCTGCACCAGATTGCCATTCAAATCAAAAAAGGCGATGACTGGCGTAGCCCTCACCCGGTACTGCTTCTCAGCAAAGTTTTTTTGGGTGGTGGTTTCCCCTTGAAAATCAGTGATCTCGATATCACCCTCGATATCGATAGGGAACAACAGAAAGCGTTCGCGGAAATAGGCCTGAACATCAGGACGGTTCAGTACGGTTGTCTTCATTCGGTGACAAAAAGGGCATTCGTCCATTTCAAAAAAGAGCATGATGCCCTTTTTCCCCTGCTCTTTAGCTGTAGCTAACTCCTCATGGTAATCGCCAAAACTATCATTAAAGAATTGTGTATAGGGATCGTTCTTCTCAGCGCCAAAAGCCAGGCTTTGTCCCAGCAATAGCAATGACATCAGCAAAATACGCATATTTTACACCCCTCATGGCTTGTACTCTTTTATAAAGGCTTCCAGGGCTGCCATAGTCACTACTCCTGAATGTCGGGCTACCACCTTCCCCTCTGGCGAAACCAGAAACGTGGTGGGCATCCCTGAAACACGACCCAGAGAGGTTGTGGAACGAAGTCCGCCCCGTAAGATCGGATAGCTGATGAACTGATCCTCCACAAACTTTTTCAGCCTCTCCGTCGTGGTGTTTTCCATATTTACACCCAAAACGACCGCCTCAGTATCCTTGTATTTATTATGGAAAAGCTCCAGATCAGGGATCTCTTCTCGACAGGGTGGACACCAGGTGGCCCAGTAGTTCACCACCACCCACTTGCCCCGATAGTCTGACAGTCGGTGAACCTTGCCATTGAGATCTTGCAGTTCAAACTCCGCCGTATAGGCAGAGACCTGCTGAAGAGACATCAGCCCGACAGCAAAGCAGAATCCCAGAAAAACTCCCCAGTAGCGCGGTTTCATAACAACAGACATTCGACCATCTCACAACAACAAAAAACCCCTGCAAGGATACCTTACAGGGGTTTGGGAATAAACGTGATATCCATGAAGAAAAACCCCAGCTCTTGAAGAGGGCCGGGGTTTGTAATAAAAGCCTGGCGGTGACCTACTCTCACATGGGGAGGCCCCACACTACCA
>JBNKLG010000091.1:0-10591 GCA_050292235.1 Sedimenticolaceae bacterium
GAGGTGATGGAGTCCTATTCTGTAGAGGAGAATCCTGCCGTCATCCGCGATGAACTTATTCGTTTTACCAGTGTTCGAGCCCTGAAGGAGCATCTTGATCCGGTGCGGCGCATTGAATATCGGGATGCAGAATCCAACAAAATCTACGTCTTCATCACCAACCAGCAACAGTGGTCGGCGCAAACGGTTGCTGATATTTACAAATCTCGCTGGGAGGTCGAACTCTTTTTCAAGTGGATCAAACAAAATCTGAAGATCAAGACCTTTCTCGGTCATACCCTCTATGCCGTGGCCACCCAGATCTATGTTGCCCTCTGCCTCTACCTGTTGCTGGCGTTCCTGAAGTTCAAATCCCGGTCCGCCTTCGGCAATCAGGCCATTTTGCAGCTGCTGCGCATGAATCTCTTTCTGCGTATCCCTATTGAGCAATTACTCGTTAAACCAAAACCTCCTCCCCCCCATCCACAACGGCCTTTATTATTCAGGTTCGCGTAAGTGGGACAGCAGTGGGCTGACTCGCAGTAGCTCAATGCCTGAAAATTGATAATCTGCCCCTACAGATACTATAAAGCAGGCAGAATGCTGGCAGTTGTGATATTTGTCACAATATCTAGGCAAATGGGTCAGGCTATACTGGAGGCCGGTTTTAATTCCATTTTATGGGTTTTATGGAATGGCCATTAAAATATTTGAATGACAGGCTCTATTTAACCGTGCTGGCGTTTATTTATATATTTAGGAAGACTGCAGAAAGAATATGTGCCCAAAAACAGTCCTTTATTGATGTGGCTTATCGCCATTGCCAAAATCTCTGTTGTGCAGGGTCTGGCGACGGGGTGGTGTGATAAATATTACTTTAAATGAGTTGTTTTTTAAGACAGAGTAGGTTTTTGGTTTGGTCAGCATTGATCAGGTATGTCAAATAAATAGGAGATCATGTATATGTTGGAAAACAATCAATCATCAGTTTTACCAAGCATCGGATGGAAACGCCGTCTGACAGTATCTGCAACTGCTTTAGCCTTGTTGTTTCCGCTTACTGGATTCTGTAGCCGGGATGTTGGCTCATTAGTTGGCTCGTCGAGATTTACTGAAAACTTTGACGCTAATAACTATCAGGATCTTGTATGGGTGACCAACAACGGGGTGCCCAACGGTGCAATCCATGAATGGGTGAGCAACGGAGGCTGGAACGGCACAGGGGCAGCCAAATTTTATCCGCCAACTGTATCACAGAGTTACTGTGCATTAGGCCAACTTACGAACATTAATGGTAGTGCGGGTACTGAGCAGTTGAATGTACGCTTCCTCATCTACCATGGCAGTGAATGGAATCGAGTCCGCGACAAAACCAAGACCATAGTCATGAATCGTGCTGAGCACTGGCCCAGACCTATGGTTGCTGAATGGGCTGAAGATGCGGCTGTACCTCGTGGGGAACGGACCTATTTTCCAGCTGATAACACAGTTGGTATCTTTGAGAATGGTACCCCCTGGCCAGACGGTACAGAGTCATTTCTGATAGGAGATCAACCTGGTGCCCGTTTAGAAGAATGGATCTCGGTAGAGATGGAGGCCAATGTGCGAACCGGCCTGATACGTCTCTATATCACCACGCAAGACGGCGAACATACTGGGCTTTTTCTGGAGAAGAATATGGAAGAGGTTCCTAATCCCGATAAAGTTCCAGGTGTAACAAGTCCCATCGGGCCAGGCACGCCCCTTTTACATTACATTGATGTGATTGGCGGTTATTTCAATGATGGCGCACCTCACAATGCCAATACCTATTTCATGATAGACGAGCTGGTTATCGATGATAGCTACATCGGCCCACCGGCAGGCTTTGTCGGTGGCACGAATCCAACTCCAACTCCGGAGCCGGAGCCGGAGCCGGAGCCATTGCCAAGGAACAGCTATACCATTCTTAATTATGGCCTGGTGTCAGCTGCAGTTATCAGCATGGTAGATAACAATACGATTACTGCAGCTGGTAAAACACTTCATCTTGATCGATACGAAACAGGCGTATTCTCATCTGCTGACGGCTCCAGGCTATCGCTGGGCAAGGTAGTATCCGGCACCGGTCCGTTTGAAATAGGCAGTAATTCCGATGCAACGGACGTTCCCGCCCATCAGTCATTGGCAGGAAGGCAATTTGTAATGCCACAGGGAAGAGGAGAGCAAACGCATCAGTATTTTATGGTTTCTCAAGAAGGTGATGCCAATGTGACCGTCAGTCTTGCAGGCATTGAGTATTCGGTCGCTCTGCAGCAGGGCATTCCTAAATATTTCGATGGTGGCACTAATAACCACATTTCAGCTGTCATTACCTCAGACAATCCTATTCTGGTATCTCACAGAGGAAGGTTCTTAAGCAGGCCTTTGTCTACAGATAGCTCACCAATGCCACCCGCTGCCAATGAACTCTGGGGCTTCCGTTCCAAGTATGCGACTTTTGGGGCAGTAGAAGATGATACTGACGTCATCATCTATGCCAGCGATGGATCAACGAGAACGACAACCTTGCATGCTGGTCAAAAACGCTATGTCAATATTGGTGATCAGAGTCCTCAGGGTATGGGCAGTGCGATCCATTTGGTGGCAGATAAACCCATCGCTGCAGTGCAGATAGCTGATGGTGATGGCCGTGATCAAACAGCTTTTTTTCCAACAGCGCTTCTTAAAAGGCGTTTTGCTTTGCCCCGTGAGGCACAGTACGTAGCCATTGCCTGTCCAGAGGAAGGTACGACAGTCACTTTGTACAATGGAAATAATCCGCCAGAGGTTCAAGCCTGTAATGCCAACGGCAACCATCCTGGAAAGGCCTATTTCGGATCAAGGAAAGATGGCGCACACATTCAGTTTGGGGCCTATCTGGAAAGTAATAACCCCATTCATGTGATCTATGAAAATGCAAGAAGCAATGATGAGCATAATATGATTGGGACTAATGTTGCCAGTACGACTGGTGGCACCTCCGTAACACCATTATTCTCAGCGGATATGGAGGGAGCATCACCGGCAAGCGATTGGTTGGATGCAAGGACTGTAGAAGCTGGCGGCGGCGGTACCATTACATTTCCCTCGGATGGTAACTCACAGGTCGCTCAGTTTAATTATCAGCCAGGGCATTCCAATGAGGTATGGTTACGACATAACTTTGGCGCTTATCCGAATATCAATGAGGAACCAGTCAATGAGCTCTGGCTCAATGTCGAGTATCAGATAAATGACACCTCGATTTATAACCCGAACCCAGGGCAGGCTAGTAAAATTCTGTACTTCAACTGGAGCAGCCCAACTGATAGGACGCGTACTTCTCAAGTCGTCCTTGGGGCCATTGATAATGGCAATGGACACAGGTTTAGGTTGAGCAAAGAGGTTTTCAATGCCAATGGTAGCTGGGCCCCGGGGGGTGAATGGCTGACTGACTATGCTGTTGATCCGATTCCGGAAAACGAGAAACTCTACCTACAACTGCATATACGTAATTCCACCAATGGCGCGGCAAATGGTTTTGTTGAGTTGTACAATAATGGCAGGCTGATCTTTGAACGTAGAAACATACTGCTTAATGACAATCCAACTCATTCGCCAAACCAGCTGGTGCTGACATCGCAGATCTCTCATACGCCTCCGGGCAGTGGAGGTAACGGTTACGCCCGATATGACAATGTGTCGCTGTACGATACGGATCCAGGTCCCTTTACTGGCCCTTAACCCCCGCAAACAGGCAGGTGACGCTGGGTAGCTGGAAGTGCACCCAGCTGAACTTGCCGTTACCAAATGGCACTGTTTTGCTATAGAGATAATAAGCTGCTCGGAATGGCCCAGACTATTCCGAGCAGCCCCCTTGATTCTGGGGGAGAACCCTGTCAGGGGGCTCCCTTGGCTTCTCTGTTAAAGCACTGCCAAAGTTGCACCACTCCAGCATGATTCAAATGGTTTGACAGCAGTTCTTCACACTGCAGGCGGAGTTCTCCCTGCTGTTCAGAGTCGAACAGGCTCAGTGCAGCCTCCACTTCGTCTGCCTGCGCCGAGGCCAGCGATGGCAAAAGTTCATCGGTGGCAATCAGGCTCTGCGGGTGCAGCAGGTCGGCCACCAGGGGGTGCTTTAGCAGCTGATAGTGAAGCTTGCGTGCGTCGGCCTCCTGTTCCAGTTCCGTCATGGCCAGCTGGTCGCCACCGGTATTGCGGGTGATGCTGTTGCTGATGATCTGGGTCAGGTGATCGATGGCGGCCTGGTTTTCGGTTTGATCCTCGGCCAGTCCGGCGGCGGTTTCATAGGCCTTTTCCAGCGATTCTTTGTATTGCAGCAGTTTTTCCCCATCCAAAGAGGTGGGGATTCTGGCGATTTCACCCACCAGGGTACGGAGTTCGGTAATGAAGCTGACCAGCTCCTCATGATCCAAACGCTGTACCTCTAACAAATCCTCGTCACGATACTGGTGGATGGGGCGGGGAAAAAGCGGGTTGTTCACCTTGCGCCGGAAATGGCGTTCATGCCGACCGGGGCGTTGACTAAAAGGTACTTTAGAATTCTCGGACATCTTCGGGCTCACTGAAAATTGGGTATGGGATTGGTTCGAAGCCAACCCTTATCCTCAAAATGGTGCCATGTCTGCTTATCGATCAGTTTTTTTACGATTTGTTGATCGCGGAACAGGTAATGGATTTTCAGGGTGGCGATGCCTTCATCGCCATTCACACCTGGACTGACAATGCGCTCCACCTTGGTGACCTTGATGTTATCAAGGTTATCTGGAATATCTGACATCGCGGCCTGTTCAGGACCCAATGTCTTATAGAGGTCTGTGAGATCACCCCAGCGAAGAGAGGCCTCGTAGCTTTTGATGATGTCGTCAAAGTCATTGGCCTGCTTTTTGACCTCTATGCTGTCGCAGCCCAGCAATAATAATGGGAGCAACAACCAGAGCAAGGCTTGAAAACGGCGGAAGGAAGAAGAAAGAGATCGGTGCATGGAAATGTTCTCCTGTGAACATCTGCATACAATACAAAAAAACCTGTAATATTGCTATGATAGGATTATTTTTTAAACTATTTGATCATTAGACGTGTGTGATTAGCAAAGGCCTTCCCTGGCCCAAATTCTGCCTAGTGGTGGTCATGTGACATGGACATGCCCTTGGGTGCCTCTACCTTTTTTACGGGGGCAGAGACCTCCAGTTTGTCACCATTATCCAGCGTTAGGGTCAGATCGACGGAGCGGCCTTCGGCCAGCGGGCCGGTGAGATCGATCAACATCACATGCAGACCACCGGGCTTGAGTTCGACGGTTTTACCGGCAGGTACCTCGATCTGCTCGACGCGACGCATCTTCATCATGCCGTTTTCCATGGTGTGGGTATGCAATTCTACGACCTTGGCAGCGGGACTGGTTGCTGAGACCAGGGCACGGTCCTCTTTACCGCTGTTTTGAATCTGCATAAAGGCGGCGGAATTCTTCATGCCTGGTGGCACAGCGCGGACAAAGGGCTGATCCACTGTGAGGTTGTCTGCGGCCTGCAAAGGGACAAGCCCGGTAAAAGTCAGTACAAGTGCCAAACTGAGGGAACGTATCATGGGGATTCTCCTGTCACATTAGTAATCGATAGATATCGGCGAAAGATTTCGATCATTTTTTCAGGCGGTGTGCCATGGGTGATCTTGTCCTTTAGTTTACCCTGTTGGTCGATTACGTAGACATCTGCCGTATGATCTACGGTGTAACCCATGCTGCTGTCACCTTCGATACGGCGGTAGGCGGCACCGTAACGGGTGGCGATGGTCTTCACCTGATCGGGTTTGCCGGAGATGCCCAGAAAGCTGGGGTGAAAAAAATGGCTGTAGGTCTGTAAATGGGCCAGATCGTCCCGTTCCGGGTCTACGCTGACGAAGATCACCTGCAACTGTTTGCGCTCCTCTTCTGTCAAATCCCCTATGGCGAGGGCCAGATAGCCTAAGGAGGTGGGGCAGATGTCCGGGCAGCGGGTATAGCCGAAATAGAGCAACACCAGCTTGCCGCGAAAGTCCTTCAAGGCTACAGGGCCTGAAGCACTGTGCAGGTTGAAATCGCCACCCTGGGGCGGGGTGTTTATCTCCTGTTTCGGTAGCGTCGGCTGCCAAAACCCGATCCAGGTTAATATCCCCGCCAGAACAAGGATGACAAGAATAAGGAATGTGCGTTGCCTGGTTGGAGACATGGGCTGGTTTCTGTTTTGATCGGTTGCGGGTGACAATAAGGGATTGTCGCCACAAAATCGACCCATCAGCCCAGATTGGGGCGGCATTGAACCAGCGCACGAGGTCAAATCACCCATGAACTCCCAATATCGCCAGGTGCACTTTCTCACCAGCGCCGCCCGCCCGGATCAGGGTCCGCTGGATCAAGGCTATGAGGTGGCCTTTGCCGGGCGCTCCAATGCCGGGAAATCCACTGCCATCAATGCCCTTTGCGATCAGAAGGCTTTGGCACGAACCTCTAAGACCCCTGGTCGTACCCAGCTGCTGAACTTTTTTGCTGTCGATGAAGAGCGGCGCTTGGTTGATCTGCCCGGCTATGGCTATGCCAAAGTGGCTGAAGGGGTAAAGCGCGATTGGCAGCAGGCCATGTCCACCTATCTGGGAAGTCGCGAATGCCTGCGTGGCATTATTCTGGTGATGGATATTCGCAATCCGCTGAAACCCTATGACCGGCAGATGCTCGACTGGGCCAGCCATTTCGATATCCCCTGCCACATCCTGCTCAGCAAGGCGGACAAACTCAAAGGCAAGGGCGCGGAACATGCCCTGGCTGCTGTGGCTAAAGAGCTGGATGATGCCAGCGTCAGCCTACAAACCTTTTCTGGCCAGCGGAAATGGGGTATCGACGAGGCTCATCAGGTTCTGGATGTCTGGTTTGAGTTCTCATAGGCAAAAAAAACCCCGGTGCATGGGGGAATGCGACCGGGGTGAATACTGGCTCCCTGGGGTGGGAGCCCGGCTGCGGGTGCAGCCGTTCCTCTCGTCCTACGAAAGATCAGACTGGCGTGTTAGAGAGAAGTTCCCCGGTCGATGAATTTTTATTTTGTTTTTGTAGAAACCGGGCACAGCAGTGCCGTCCGCTGTCCATCTTTTGGCCAGCGCAAACGGCTGGGCAACAAAGGAACAGCGTAGCATGATGAGAGGGTCTACCCGTTTCGGTGCGATTCGACGGCGTATAGAGGCCTATACACCACCAGCGGGCTTCGCGAGTTGGGCCTATGAATTTCTCCTGTTCGGGTTGAAACAGGGCTGGGCCTGTCTCTTTGGTGGTCTCATGTTGGCCTTGTTGCTGGCGACCCATCTCTTTTATCCCGTCAGTGCCCCGCTCTATCGTTACGATTTTATTCTGCTGGTGGCCCTGGTCATCCAGTTGGCCATGCTCTATTTTCGTCTGGAGACCTGGGAGGAGGCCAAGGTGATTTTCGTGTTTCACCTAGTGGGTACAGTCATGGAACTGTTCAAGACCGCCTCTGGCTCCTGGATGTACCCAGAGCCAGCCCTGCTGAAAATCGGTGGCGTGCCGCTTTTCTCCGGCTTTATGTATTCGGCGGTTGGGAGCTACATCGCCCGGGTTTGGCGCATTTTCGATTTTCGTTTCACCGCCCGGCCCCCTGACTGGATGGCCTGGGCTTTGGCAGGGGCCATCTATATCAACTTCTTTGCCCACCATTGGTTCGTGGACATTCGCGCCCTGCTGTTTGTTTTAATGGCTATCCTGTTTTGGCGTACCAGAATCTACTTTACGGTTTGGCGACAGCCGCACTGGATGCCGCTGATGCTGGGCTGGTTTCTCGTCGCCCTCTTTATCTGGTTTGCCGAAAACCTGGGTACTTTTGCCCGTGCCTGGACCTATCCAAGTCAGCAAATGGGATGGCACATGGTTTCATTGGCCAAACTGGGCGCCTGGTATCTGTTGATGTATATATCCTTTACCCTGGTGGCAGCCCTTTATCAAAACGAAGACACATTGGACAAAAAAAGATGCAGGAACTGAGACGAAAAGATCGCGAGATATCCGAACAAGAGGCCCAATCCATTTTGCAGAATGCCGAATATGGCGTGCTCTCGACGGCCTCAAAAGACGGGCAGCCCTATGGCATCCCCCTGAGCTTCTGCCTTCTGGATGGCCACCTTTACTTCCATTGCGCCGTGGAAGGTCGAAAAATCACCCATATGGAAGAGAATCCCAGAGTCTCCTTCTGTGTGATCGGAAGGACAGAAGTGATGCCTGCGAAGTTCGGCACCAAGTATGAAAGCACGCTGGTGTCCGGCACGGCCAGCGAGGTTTTTGATCAGGAAAAGCAGTTGGCCCTGGAGGGTCTGGTCAAAAAATACTCAGCGGATTTTATCGAAAGCGGCGCCAAATATATTGACGCGCTGACCCATAAAACCCGGGTGTTCAAAATCGGGATCAGCCATATCAGTGGGAAGTCACGGAAGCAATGAAAGTCATTTTCCTATGGGGGAGAAGGCTGGAAGCATGAAATATTTAATCAAACAGATGGTTGCCTTGTGGATCAATCTTCGCTCCGGGGTCAGGTTGGCACTGGGCCGCTCCCTAACACCGCAAAACTTCGTGATCTCTATCGAGCAATTTTTTCTGTTATTCCTTCTGTGCCTGTTACTGGAATTAGTGACCGATTACTTCAATACCCAGGCGCCAGCCCTGTTTAATCCCTATGGAATCAAATTCTTATTTGGTGGCTATTTTATCGCTCTTCTATTGATGCTGTTGGTGGCCAGATTGGCAGGTGCCGGTCTGGAGGCTGCGGGCCGTTTCTATTTTGCCGATCTGGCGGTGTCACCCTTCATGTTATTGGTAGCGCTGTTGGTGAATCAGCTGATTAGTGAGGAGACATACCACGGCCCCCAGCTGGCCTTTGTCTTTCTGTTTGCCTGGTGGGTCTTCATTGGCTTCCGTATTCTGAGAATCCACCTTCCACTGACCAAACTGAAGGCCTCTCTGCTGGCGACAGGCAATCTTCTGTTATGGCTTGCCAGCTTGTTGCTATTGCCCAATTCGTCTCTCTGGTATAGCGATCCTGACATTGCGTCATTAACTGAAAAAATATCCCCTTTGTGGCAATTGAAGGCAGAAGATGTTTTCTATGCCCAGTTCCCAATGATGGCGGATGCGAAGGAGAAACTGGCGGCACAACGTCCAGGGGTAACCGATCTCTATTTGGTCACCTTTGCCGGATATGGGCAGGAGAAGGTTTTTTTGAATGAAGTGACTTATGTCCAGCGTCTATTCGATCAAAAATTTGATACCCAGGATCGCTCGATGGTGTTGGCGAATAACATCGAGAGCCTGGAAAAGTACCCACTGGCAAATCGCCATAACCTGGCCGATGCCCTGGCTGCAATAGGCCAGCGCATGGATTTGGAGGAGGATATCCTTTTCCTCTTCATGACTTCCCACGGCAGCAAAAAGCATGAATTATCGATCAATCTTGGCCCGATCGAGATGCAAAACCTATCTCCGACGGAGCTTCGGCAAGTCCTGGATAAGGCGGGTATCCGTTGGCGGGTGATATTGGTGTCAAGCTGTTATTCGGGAGGTTTTATTCCTGAATTGGCTGATCCAAAAACCCTGGTCATGACCGCTGCCGCCAAGGATCGAACCTCCTTTGGCTGTGGCAGTAAGAGTGAGTTCACGACCTTTGGCGATGCCTATTTCAGGCAGGCCCTGCAACAGCAAACGGACTTCATTGAGGCATTCCAGGCGGCAGTCCGGATTGTCAATGCAGAGGAGACCGAGCAAAAGCGTAAGGCATCGAATCCACAAATTTCCATCGGCAGCGAGATTCGTCCAAGACTTTTACAACTCTATCGAGATCTGGCCGGGGCCAAGGAGGCAGAGCCGGTGGCTCAGGCAGGCATTCAGTGAAGGCCATCGTCAAACAACAGGAGCTCAGCCAGGAATTCCCCATTCCCGAAGGTTGCCACATCCTGGAGCTATCCAACTCGCCGGACGATCCTGAACTCTCGATTGCCCGAGCGCGGGTGGCGCCTGGCGTCACTACCCGCTGGCACTGGCTAAGGGGTATCGCTGAGCGCTACGTCATTCTCCAGGGTAAGGGACGGGTAGAAATTGGCGATTTGCCAGCTCGTGAACTTAACCCCGGTGATGTCGTTATCATTCCGCCCCTGTGTCCGCAAAGGATCACCAACATTGGTCGCGATGATTTGATCTTTTTGGCACTCTGTACGCCGAGGTTTTCGGCTGACTGTTATGAAGATGGGCAACAGCATCTCGGTGCCAGGAGATTCGATTTGTCAGATGTCCAAAAATCAGGAAAAGAGTTAGCTAAAGGTTAAGTGCAAGTACAGGGGGGCGGCTCTGATTCGTTCTCGCGTCATGAGAATCTCAGTCCGCCAAACCTCAGCTCTGGATTGATGAGTCCCACAAAAAACCAAATGGTTTGCAAAATTAACAATAGAAGGGCATAGAACCTAAGTTGCTCAGCCGTCCACCAGCCTGCGAACCAGTCTAATATAAAAAATGCCTTCCACCCTTCAAGCCATGAGGCACCGCCCACTGCTGTCCCACTTAGCGCGCAGA
>JBNKLG010000092.1:0-10014 GCA_050292235.1 Sedimenticolaceae bacterium
CCTATATTGCCGCCAGAACACCGCCCATGCCTGTGCGGTTGCTAAAGTTGGCTGAGGCTTGTGGGTAATCAGGTAACTTCATGAGTAACCATATCAACAACCTTATCTTCTTCTAACCAGACTGGTAGCATAGGCAATTTCTTATTGCTTACCACATTGTGAAAACGCTGATTTAAAATCAACACAAAATCCCCATCATGATTCCTATAAGTATCTGTATTTATCTTACACGACAACCCCTTCTCCTCCCCAGGATGCTCTTTCTTCCATTGCTCAACCGTCTTATACTCATAAAAACCTGCCCAATTCTTACAATAATACTGATGCACCAGATAGGTCGGTATCTGATCCCAGGCAATCAACAGATACATGAGGATAAAAACAGGCAACGCACCCTGCCAGCCCGGATGCTTATAGTGCTTTGCTATCCGTACAGCGAAGTACATCAGCACCACAGTAAGCACCGTATAGAAAAACAGTCCGATCAGTGAAACCAGTGCGATCATTCTCTTTCCCCTGTTTTAGCGCCTTTCACCGTCAGCGGCAGCGCCGGAGGTGTCGGTCACCCTAGCGGGGATTCGGTGGCGAAGCCGGTGTCTTTGTTAAGCAGCAGGGCCCTGGCGCCGGGTGACCCGGGATCTGGCATTACCCCGCCCCGGCCTGAAAGGCGTGGAGGCAGGCCCGCAGCACCTGAGATGGCAGACCGCTGTCTGTCTGCCGGTTTTGATGGGCACGCCGGGACATGGGCAATCCCTGTTGCGGCTATCCGTCGGGACGATCGGTAAAACCAAGTCAGGAGGGGCTATAGTGACAGTGATTTTGAGGTGAAACCATCAGACAAATCGGATTTTTTACTCAGATTTTTCTGAAAATACTGGCATTATTTTGGCTAGAAAAATCCGCTAGGCCTCATCCAAGAAACCCTCCCTCAGCAAGTAGAGGAAAACCTCCTGTGCAGCCTCAGTGGCGCTGAGTTCAGTGGTATCGATACGCAATTCGGGCTTTTCCGGCACCTCGTAGGGGTCGCTGATACCGGTAAACTCTTTGATTTCGCCCCGTCGTGCCTTGGCGTAGAGTCCCTTTCTGTCGCGGGCCTCACAGACCTCCAGCGGAGTGGCCACATGGATCTCGATGAAGGCGCCCTCCTGCTCTTCAATCATGCGGCGCACGATGGCCCGGGTTTCGGCATAGGGGGCGATGGGGGCACAGATGGCCGCCCCGCCATTCTTGGAGATCTCACTGGCCACATAACCGATGCGTTTGATATTGAGATTGCGGTGCTCTTTGGAAAAGCCCAGTTCGCTGGAGAGATGCATGCGCACGACATCGCCATCCAACAGGGTAATAGGTCGCCCGCCCAGCTCCACCAGTTTGGCGTAGATGATCTTGGCCAGGGTGGATTTGCCGGAGCCGGAGAAGCCGGTGAAAAAGAGGGTGAAGCCCTGGCGTGACCGGGGCGGATAGGCCCGGCGCAGCTCCCGTTCCACCTCCGGGTAGCTGAACCACCCGGGAATCGGCCGATTGTGGGCCAGATCCTGCTTCATGCGGGCATCGGTATAGGTCTCATGAACCAGGCCTTGTGACTGGATCTTGGTCTTGGGCAAAAAGGCCTTGCGGTCGGAAACCCAGAACATCTCTTCGATGGGCAGGATCTCGATGGTCAGCTCCTCCGCATATCGGGTGACCAACTCCTGTCCCGCGTAAATGGGATAGGCATCCCCCGGCCCGCCCTGCGGTGCTGGGGGATAGGCATGACGGGGACCGATGATCATATGGGTACAGCCATAGTTCTGACTTACCAGGGCATGCCAGAGGGCCTCTCTCGGCCCCGCCATGCGCATGGCCAGGGGCAGCAGGGAGAGCATGGACAACTGTTTGGGAAAATGGCGCTGTACCGCCTGGTAACAGTGCACACGGGCGTAGTAGTGCAAGTCGCCGGGCTTGGTCATGCCCACGGTGGGGTGCAACAGGATATGTCCCTGGATCGCTTTGGCCGCCTCCAAGCAAACCTCCCGCTGCAATCTGTGCATGGGTTTGCTGGTCTGGAAGGCCACCACCCGGCGCCAGCCGGCCTTGTGAAACTGAGCCCTGAGTTCAGCCGGTGTGTGCCAGAGATCCTCAAACTCATAGTGCTCCGGCAGTTGAATACCCGACAGCTGACCGGAGAGACAGTGATCACCGCTATGATTCAACAGATAATCGACACCGGGATGGGTGCTGGAAGTGGTGCCATAGACCAGCTCGGCCTCACGCTGACGATCGGGTTGCCAGATCTCCTCAACCTTCAACACCGCCAGCATGAATCCCTCATGATCCCGTAGGGCGATACGGTCGCCGGGCTGGAGACGCCCGGCAAAACCGGCCGACACATCCAGGGTAACGGGCACCGGCCAGAGACGCCCATCGGCCAGACGCATCTTGTCAACCACGGCGTCATAATCCGCCTTGCCCATAAAACCGCGCAGGGGGCTGAATGCCCCGTTGAGCAGCAGTTCCAGATCGCAAAGCTGACGCCTGGTCAGGGTCAGAGAGAGAAAATCGGGAGAGGCCTGTTTGAGCGCTTCTGCGTCGGCATCGTTGACCAAAAGGTCAGCTGCAGCATCCGTCAGTGAGGTATTTTCGGGCATGACAATCATTATCCAGTTGATTTTGCCCCGGCATCATAAGCTGAGCGGCCCGTTTCGGCCAGTGTCCGCCATGATTATCCGGGGTTGATCGCAAAGCGGTTTCGTGCTGTCGCGGCCAAATCCGGCTTTCCACAATTTCTGTGGATAACTCTGTTGAATAGTTCAGGGTAAGTCGGTTCAAAGCCCGCCGTTCCTGCGCCTGTCTTATTTTGGTCATTTTTTATCCAGCGCAACCCGGATCTCTAAAAAATCAATCAGTTAGAACAAACCTGTTGACAAAAACAAACAACAGGATTTCTTCAGGACAGGTGCCAGAGCAACTTTCCCAAAGCTGTTCATGAAATCAGTGCATTAGCGCAGGAATCAGAAATGGAGAGTGAACAAAGGCTGCTAATTGAGGTGGGTCTGCTGGCTGGGCGGAACCGACATCCGCTCTCTTCGGCACCCCCGCCGCCCAAACCCCATGGGTTCACCCCGGCAGTCTCCATGCCGGGGCAACCCAAAGGCTTAAGCTTGCTGTGGTTTGGCAAAACTGGTCATGAGCCGAAGCATTCCCCAGGCCACCACAAAGGAGACAGCAACGCCAATCAGGCCGGAGAGTCCCGTGGACAGCCCCTCATTGCTCACCGCAGAAACCGCATAGCCGGGAAAAGGGCCGACAAAGGCCGGGGCCGACTCATGCAAAAAGGCATATTTCCCCGCAACCCACTCCAGTCCATCAGGAAAGCCTGAGGCAAAGGGACTCAGCAACAGGGCGATCAACGTTGCTGCGATCAGGGGCACAGCCACCTGGAACCGCTGGCTGGCTCTGGCATCAGTGGCGGAGATCAGCAGGCAGGCCACCCCGGTAATGGCTGCCTCACCCAGGCCGATCAAACCGTGGGTACCCACCATGGTGGCAACAACCGTGGAAAAGGCAATTTGTCCGTCAATGGCCAGTTCCACACTGACGGCAAAAGAGGCGAGTACCACAGAGGCCCAGGCGGCGATGGCCGTGGCCATGGCCCCCCCTCTGTCGCCCTGCCAACGGGCTGCCAGGAAAGAGCGTATCATGCCGCCAAGACCGGCACCGATCAGGGCCATGTTCAACAGGTTCGCCCCCAGAACCGTTATGCCCCCGTCGGAAAAAACCAGACTCTGAATGGTCACCACCAGTGCAATCGCCAGAACGCCCAGGGGCGTGCCCAATAGGGTGGCAGCCAGTACCCCACCCAACAGATGACCCGATGTCCCGTTCATGATGGGGAAGTTCATCATCTGCCCGGCAAATATCAGCGCAGTGATGGCGGCGAACCGGGAAGCTGATGGTTTGTCACCCCGCATCGCAAAATAAGCCGCAGCAGCAATGCCCAGGGCACTGACGGTGGCGGTGACGGGACAAAGGCTACCTTGCAACATGGCATCTGGGATATGCATTCCGATCTCCTCAGGTGAATCAGGCAATTCATGTGACAGGCCCCGATCTTTTGCGAATGACCATCAGGGCAGTGAGCAAAAGGGCTGTTTTTCAACCCCGGAGTATGAACAGTATTGCGAAACACGGTGACAGGCAAGCCATTTGGCATGCCCCAAAAAGTAGGGGGGGCTGGTAACGCAACACGAAAGCTCACCGCTGGATTTTGCGCAATCGACGTGAGACAGGGCTTAGTCCCCCACCCCCAGCACATCCGCCTCATCGATATGACAATCACCAGGCTGATCCATGGAAGGCAGATCGAACATGGTCTTTCTCAGCAGAGACTCCATGACCCCACGCAGTCCACGGGCGCCGGTGCCCCGCTCGATGGCCTGGCGGGCGATGGCACTGAGTGCCGCCTCGCTGAAATCCAGCTGCACCCCTTCGAACTCGAACAGGCGTTGATACTGGCGTACCAGGGCATTTTTCGGCTTGGTCAGGATCTGCACCAGCGCCTCTTCCGTCAGAGCATGAAGGGCGGTGATGACCGGAAAGCGGCCGATGAATTCGGGGATGAGGCCAAAGTGGCGCAGGTCTTCCGGCTGGACCTGCTCGAACAGGCGCAGCCGGTCATAGGCCGCTTCGGGGTCATTCAAATCCACATGGAAGCCGATGCCATGATGACTGTTCGCCCCCAGGCGTTTTTCCAGCACCTGCTCCAGGCCCGCAAAAGCACCACCGGCGATGAAAAGGATATTCCTGGTATCGATGACCTGGGCATCGCTGCCAGGCTTTTTCGACTTGGCATTCAGGGTGATCCTGGCCCCTTCCACCATCTTCAGCAGGGCCTGCTGAACCCCCTCGCCGGAGACATCGCGGGTACCGTGAGAGGACTCCCCCGCCTTGGCCAGTTTATCGATCTCGTCGATGTAGACGATGCCCCATTCGGCCAGTTCCAGATTACCTTCGGCGCTATCCAGCAGACGACTGAGGATGGTCTCCACATCCTCACCCACATAGCCGGCCTGGGTCAGGGTGGTGGCATCGGCGATGACGAAAGGCACACCCACGATACGTGCCAGGGTGCTGGCCAGCAGGGTCTTGCCGGTGCCCGAAGGACCGAGCAGGAGAATATTGGATTTGTCGATCTCCACCCCGACCCCGGCAGCATCCATGCTGGGATTCTCGCTCTCCAGCCGCAACCGTTTGTAGTGGTTGTAGATCGCCACCGCCAGGGTCTCTTTGGCCAGATCCTGGCCGATGATGTAGCGGTCGAGCGCGGCTTTGATCTCAATGGGTTTGAGCAGATTCTGCAAGGGTTTGGCCGCTGCCCGCTTTCGGCCCCAACTGCTGACCACCTGGAAGGCAAGGCGCACGCAATCTTCGCAGATATGACCGGATTCGCCGGTAATCAGCGGCTGATCCGGCCCCTGGGATACCCCGCAAAAGGAACAGTTGGGCGGCGTTTTTTTGGACTCAGCCATGGGCAACCTCTTTGGCGGGCATCAGGGTATCCAGCCAGGCTTTTTGGGCATTGCGCTGCTGTTTCTCCTCCAGATGCTGGCGAATCCGGGACGCTGCCTTGCTGAAGGGCTCTTTGCTGCCCGGTTTGATCCGTTCGCAATAGAGGAGATGAAAACCGATCTCGGTCTCCACCATGGGGCTGATCTCACCTTCAGCCATCTGAAAAAGTTGTTGATCCAGTTCGGGATAGAGCTGGCCCGGTTTCACATCCCCCAGTTTGCCATCCTCGACCGCCGTGGGGCATTCCGAATACTGCTGGGCAAACTGGCCAAAACGATTGGTACGGCCATTCAGTTTTTCGATCAGTGCCTCCATGCGCGCCAGAGCCTGATCGCGGGTGTTTTCCGGAAACTCCGGGTTGATGGTGATGAGGATATGCCGCGCCGTGCGCAGCTCCGGTTTGCTGAAACGCTCCCGCTGAAGCTCGAAAAAGAGGCGCACATCGGTCTCTGTCACCTCGGCACACTGGGCTGCTGATACCCGATTCAGGACCGCATCGAACATCAGTTCCCGATAGAGGGCCTGGCGCATCACCGGCTGATTCAGTCCATTGGCTTCCAGATCCTCGTCAAAGGCGGCTTCCGACTTGTAGCGGGCCGCCAGTTCGGCCATGGCCTCATCCAGCTGTTGCGGACTGATCACCACTTCTTTCGCCTCGGGGGTTGCCAGGACGCACTCTTCCAGGGCAAAGGTCTGTTGAGCTCTGGTCAGGATCTGCTGGTACTCCCCGGCACTCAGTTGGGGCAGATTCTTCTGATACTGCGCCAGGGCATTGCGCAGCAGGTGGTAGTGAAAGGGTTCCGGCTGCTGATATTCAAAGGCGGGAGACATCAGTCCAACTCCTGCCCTGGATCCAGAAAATCCAGCGAACCCTCGGGTACCAGCAGGGTGCGGTCTTTGATGCGGACATGGTAGGCCGGACCGCCCGGATGCTCGCGCAGCACCTGTTCGATCTCACCCTCGTCACCAGGCTGGGCCACCACCTCGCCACTGATACCCAGAATGGTGGTCGGCGTTACCTTGTCGCGGAATTCGAAACGGGTGGGAATCCAGGGGTCGGATTCAGGCTGCAACTCCTGCTCGCGACAGCCTACCATCAGCCCCTGCTCGACAAAATCCACCGAGTAGATGATCTGGTCCTGCAAAAAGGTACCCACATCCCGCACATAACCCACACTGCCCCGACGGATCAGCAAGGTGCCGGTACTCTTCCCCGGAAAGGTGCCATCATTGCGCACATTGCGGACCACCCGCACCGCCTCGCCATATTCGTAGCGGGGACGCATCTCAGTGCCCGCTGCTCAACATGGTCAGGGGGATGGCGACGGGATCTGGGTTCTGCATTTTGAACACCTTGAACACCTTCTCGGTGATGGCGTTGGAGGTGACAAAATCCCCATAGGCCGCCTTCAACAGATCCGAATAAAGCGTCCGCTGGGCCGCCTCCTCTTCCGGCAGAGGCTCCGCCTGGGCCAGGTAGTCATGAAAGCGTTGCAGGATATGCAGACGATTCACATGCACCACGGCAGGCTCATAGTCGACGCCGAAATAGTCGAGAAAGTCCTCGGCCGTGTTGAGTTCATCCAGATCCAGTTCCAGTTCAGTGGTCATCGTGTGTCTCCGATTGATGTACGGTTGAGGCCATCTCCATCAGTGGCCGGGTCCCCAAACGATCCTGGTCATCCCACTCCAGGACTTTACGAAAATAGGCCTGGGCCTGCTCCGGCCGCCCCAAACGCATCTCCAGAAAGCCAGCCCCTTTGAGGGCCAGTAGATAAAAGCGTAGTCCGGGCATATCCCGGCTGCCATCGGCACTGTCCCGATCCAACGCCTGCCAGTCCGAAGGAAACCCCAGACGTTTGGCGTAGAGGCTCAGCACCCGCTGGGCCACCAGCAGCGATTCCGCCAGCCGATGCTGGTAATAGAAGTAACGGTAGAGCGCCACCAGCACCAGGGGTTGCTCCGGTTCCAGAAAATTGGCCCGCATCAACGCGGCCTCGGCCTGGGGCGATCCATATTCCGCCGCCGCCCGATCCAGGCATTGGCGGGTCTCCTCACCAATAGCCTCATCGAAATAGAGCGCCTCGGCCTCAAAATCCAACAAGTCCACGCTCAGCCCTCGGATTCGCAAAGCTGACGGGCATCACAGTGGCCGCACTCCTCTTCCACCGCAGTCTCACCGACCCGCTGTTCCAAATGGCGGATACGATCCAGCAGACAGCCAATGGCCTCAGCCACCGGATCGGGAATCAGATGATGATTCAAATCTATGCCATCCAGCGGCCTGCTCTCAGTCGCTACGGTACGGCTCTGCACTACCTTGCCGGGAATGCCCACCACCGTATTACCGGCGGAAACCGGAGCGATCACCACGGAGTTGGCACCAACCCGGACATCAGACTCCAGGGTGATGGGACCCAGAATCTTGGCCCCGGCACCGACCACCACCCGGTTGCCCAGGGTGGGATGGCGCTTGCCCGGATTCCAGGAGACCCCGCCCAGGGTGACCCCGTGATAGAGGGTGACATCATCCCCCACTTCGGCGGTCTCGCCGATGACCACCCCAGCACCGTGGTCGATAAAAAAGCGCCGCCCGATGGTGGCCGCAGGATGAATGTCCACAGAGGTCCAGATGCGGGCAATGTAGGCGAGAAAACGCGGCAGATAACGCCAGCCCCGTCGCCACAGACGATGGGCCAGACGATAGAGCAGGATCGCCTGGACACCGGGATAGGTGGTGATGACCTCAAATTTGGTACGGGCCGCCGGATCGCGCTGAAACACACAGCGGATGTCCTCTCTGATGCTGGCCCAGACCGAACGGGGAGAACGAGGGGTTTCGACGTCAGAATCAGTGGACTTGGTAACGCTTACTGCGGCATCCATACGCCCTCCTCCGGCCCCATCTCCAAATAAAGACGTTGCAGATCAGACGCCAGCGGTGAGCGTTTGTGGCGCACCGCAAAATAGCGCACCCGCGACAGCAACAGCTCGGCCTGCTCGCGGCTCAGGACCACCCCCATATCGGCATAGGCCTGAATCACCGCCCGGCTGCCTGAATGCTTGCCCAGCACCAGACGGTGCTCGCGCCCCAGCTCGGCCGGATCCACCCCCTGGTAATTCTCCCGGTCCTTGATCAGCCCATCCACATGGATGCCGGACTCGTGGGTAAAGACATCCTGCCCCACCAGACTCTTCTGACTGCCCACCAGGCGGCCCGAGGCCTGCTCCACCAGTTTCGACAATGTGTCATAGTGGAGCATGTCGATCTCCCGACCCTGACCGAAAAAGCGGCGCAGCCCCATGACCACCTCTTCCAGAGGCGCATTGCCCGCCCGTTCGCCCAGACCGTGTACGGTGGTGTTTACATGGGTGGCACCGCCACGGATGGCCGCCAGGGTGTTGGCCGTCGCCAGGCCCAGGTCGTCATGGGCATGCATCTCGATCTCCATGTCGGTAATGCTGCGCAGCCCCTGCATGGCCTCGGCCACCCCGAAAGGTTCCATGATGCCAACGGTGTCGGCAAAACGAAAACGGCGGGCTCCGGCCCACTCCGCCCTCTCCACCACCTGCCAGAGAAACTCCGGGTCGGCCCGGGAGGCATCCTCACCGCCGATGCAGACCTCCAGCCCCAGCTCCAGCGCCTCAGCCACCCGGGGGGCGATCTGGGCCAGCACCCACTCACGGGACTTGCCGAGCTTTTTCTGAATCTGCTGATCCGATACCGGCATGGAGAGATCCACCCGATCCACTTCCAGATCACGGCAGAGTTGAATATCGTGGGAGTTCATCCGGCACCAGACCATGAGTCTGGCCTGCTGCACCACGCCGGTCACGGCCTGAATGGCCTCGCGCTCTTCCGCACCCATGGCCGGAATACCGATCTCCAGCTCCGGCACCCCAATCTCATCCAGGGCAGCGGCGATGGCGAGCTTCTCTTCCAGCCGGAACGATACCCCGGCGGACTGCTCACCATCCCGCAGCGTGGTGTCGTTGATCAAGATCTGGTTGTTGCGATGTCCCATGGCAATCCCCTCGTTTTTCTTAGCTGTTGCAAGGGGAGTGCCATGATTTTTTTATTGAAGAATCAGTCTATTAATAAAATTGTCGCGGTAGGATTTCTGCCAGAGCCCAATAATTGTCGTAAAGGCGACAATCACGGATTCGTTTTGGCAGGAGCCCACCCCCGTGGGCGATCTCTTTAAGCGCTGACGCATTGCCAGACCGTTGCCCAAGAGTTCGCCCGGAGGGCCGGGCTCCTACGAACACCTGTGTGGTTATCCCTTTATCAACGCCATCAGGCATAGGTCGGTGCAAAGGCCTGCCCCGGGTCGGCCACCGGGCCATCGCCGGACCAGTAGGGGGAGAGTTTGCGCAGTTGGGCGATGATGGGCGGTACCGCCTCGATCACCCGTTCCACCTCTTCCATGCTGTTGTAGCGTGAAAAGGAGAACCGGACCGAACCGT
>JBNKLG010000093.1:0-9899 GCA_050292235.1 Sedimenticolaceae bacterium
TCAGCTCTTCGAACCGATCCAGCATCAGATCACGGCCATAGGTGGTCCACTGGCCGATGACGCCCTGCCCCATGGCCCCGGCCTGACCGCCGAGATACATCAGGTAGGAGTTGATGCGCCCCATCTCCAGGATCAGGGTGCGAATCCACCTGGCCCGTTCGGGGATCTGAATGCCCGCCAGCTCTTCCACGGCAGCGGCGTAGCAGTATTCGTTGAAGTCCGGCTCCGGCACGCAGACACGGCAGACGATGGGGAAGACCTGGATAAAGGTGCGCCGCTCCATCAGCTTCTCGAAGCCCCGATGGAGGTAGCCCACATGGGTCTTGCCCTCCACCACCTCGTCGCCACAGACGGTCAGCTCCACCGACATATTGCCGGTGATGCCGGGGTGCTGCGGCCCCTGCCAGAGCTTGAGGTACTTGCCCGAGGTCAGGTCGATATCGAGGCTGCCGACGCCCTGGGCGGGATCGGCATCGGCCCTGGGCTGCGGATACTGGCTGCGGTCGGGTTGATAGGCCATCAGTCGGCATCCGGGTAGAGTTGTTGTTTCATGTGCTGCGCTGGGTCACGGGTCTCGCGTCCGGGGCGCTGGTTATAGGTGGCCTCAGCGTAAGCCAAGCTATCGAAATCGCGCCGATAGGGGGGCTTGTCGTTCCACCCCTCCAGAATGAACTCCTCATCGACACGGGGGCTGTGGGGAAAGTCGATGCCGAACATCTCCCGCAGCTCCCGCTGATAGGTGGCTGCCGTGGGCCAGAGATCGTGGATGCTCTCCATGCTGGCGCTCTCCCGGTCGATCAGGAGTCGCAGGCCGATATCCTGGGCCTGGGTGCGGTTGCTAAGCAGATAAGTGAGCTGAAACTGACCCTCCTCCAGCCAATCCACCGCCGTCAACAGCACCAGATGAGTGAAGCCTTGCTGATCGCGCAGATGCAGCAGCAGCTGGCGCAACTCCTCCCGCCGTATCGTCACAAAAGCCAGATTGGGCCGCTGCCCGATCCACTGATCAAGCTGAAACTGTGTCTGAAGTTGTTGTTGAAGTGCCTGCATCATCCTCACCAGCTGTAATCCGGCATATCCCAATCCTGGATCACCCGTTTCTGGTTCGCCTTGTACCAGTCGAAGTTCTCGGCGTAGAGGTTGGCCCCCTCTGCTTTGCCAGCCCGGATCAGTTTTTTCAGGTCGGTGAAGCCCTGCAACAGCGCCTCGGGCCGTGGCATGCAACCGGCAATGTAGAGATCCACCGGCAGGTAGTCATCCAGCCGTTTGATGGTGTTGTAGGAGTCCCAGTACATGCCGCCGTTGATGGTGCAGGAGCCCAGTCCCACCACATACTTGGGGTTCTGCATCTGCTCATAGGAGCGGATCACCCGCTTGAGGGTCTTGACCGAGAGATAGCCCGAGATCACAAAGAGGTTGGCCTGACGCGGTGTGGGTCGCCACTGAATGCCGTAGCGATAGGCATCGAAACGCGGCGTCATCAGCGGCCGCATCTCGATGGCGCCACAACCGGTGCCAAAACCCAGGATCCAGATCGACTCGGCCCGTGCCCAGTTGAACAGGTCCTCGACGATCTTGATATAGGCCGGTGGCATCACCGTCGGTGCGGCCTCACAGTAGTAGTCCTGCAGCGGATTGACCTCGATCTCCTGGCCATCCGGGGTTTTGACGATGCGTTTTTCCAGTTCGGGTTTCATCAATTCACACCACCAGGATAGCGACCACGCCCAGGGGAACGGCCCAGATCAAAAACCAACGGATCGACTGTTCGACGCGGAAGCGCGGGAAGGCCACCCCGACAAAGAGCGAGAAGAAATAGAGGCAGAAGATCTTGAGGAAGAAGACCGGCCAGGTGGCTGCCCCACCAAAAAAGAGATTCATGTAGATGACCATCTTCGCCACCGGAAAGAGGGCGCGGTTGGTCTGCATCAGGGCCAGATAGGCCGAGTGGTACTCCGTCGGCGGGCCGATGGGGATCTCCTGCGGGGCCAGCACCACATCAAACGGCGGACGCATCATGGAGCCGAGGAAGGAGAGCATGGCCGCCGTCACCGCCAAGGGATTGGTGAAGAGGGTCCAGTTGAGGAAACCACCCTGCTGGGCCGCGACGATATCAGTGACCGAGAGGGTCTGATACTGCAGCGCCACCGAGAAGACCGCCAGGGCCAGGGGCAACTCGGCAGCGGTCACCTGAGAAAGGCCACGACTGACCCCGATGGCGGCATAGGGGTGACCGCTCTCCCCTGCCCCCAGCGCCATCCCCAGGGTGCCGAAGAAGATGAAATAGAGCGCCAGCATCAGGTCGCCCGCGAAGGAGAAGTTGGAGAACATCTCGCTGTCGTACAGGGTCGGCACGAACAGCAGCAGCCCCACACCGCCGGTCAGGCGAAACACCGGTCCCAGGTAGAACATGACACCATGGGTAATGAAGGAGCGCTGGCCGTAGTTCTTGATCAGATCGAAATAGATCTGCCAGATGGGAATGCCATGGCGCCGGCCCACCCGGGCGCCGATCTTCTGCATCAGGGCGCCCAGCAGCACGCCGTAGTTGAAGACGATGAAGATCGTCAACAGGGCATAGGGAATCTTGATCCAGTCGAATGCCACGGTTAGAGCCCCATCTTCAGCAGGTAGACAATGACCACAAAGGCCAGGAGTTGAATCACATAGGTCTGACCATTACCCGTGTAGTAGCGGCGCATCACCTCTGAGGCGCTGAGCAGCAGTTCTGCAATCCCCCCCCAGAAACGCTCGAACAGGGGCACGGTCAGGAAACCCAACGCCTTGCGATAGGGGGCAAAGAAGTTCCAGGCGAAGTGGGTGGTCTCAGGGCGGAAGGGACGCTCCGCCGAATAGACGATATTAAACTGTTTCACCTTCTGCGCTTTGCGATTCACAAACAGGAGCCAGGCGAACAGCGTCATGAAGATCACACCGATCACCAGCATGATGGAGACCGGACTCCAATAGCCATAGGTACTGGTGATGGTCAGTCCCTCCCAATGCAGCGCATTTTGGGGAAAGAAGTTGCTGATGTAGCCATCCACCTTGCTCAGGGCCATGCCGGGCAACAGGGCAAAGGCCAGCAGTGCTGCTACAAAGATCCCCTGAGGCAGCAGAATCCAGAACGGGGCCTCTTTGATGCGGCGGTTCTCATCCTTCAACTGTCCCAAAAAGATCGTATGGATGAGCCGGAACAGATAGAGGAAGGCGATGGGACCAGCGAGGAAGATGACCACCATCGGCAGCCGGTACTCGGCACTGATGATGGCGTTATAGAAGATCCAGCGACCCCCGAAGCCCGACAAGGGCGGCACCCCGGAGATGGCGATGATGCCGATCAGCACCGCCACAAAGGTCATGGGCATCAGGGTGATCAGGCCACCCATCTGATACATCAGCCGCGTACCGGTGCGCTTGGCAATACCGCCCACGGAGAGGAACAGCATCGACTTATAGATGTAGTGGTTGATGATGAACATCAGGGTCAGTAGCCAGCCCAGATGATTCATCAGCGCCAGCCCAAAGAGGGCGTAGCCCATCTGGGCGATGGAGGAGTAGGCCAGCAGGCGCTTGGCATCCTCCTGGAAAGCGGCCATGATGTTGCCGATCAGGGCCGTGAAGGCACCGATCCAGAGCATCACATGGGTCAGATCCACCCCATAAAGTGTCTGACGGCCCATGGTCATCAGCAGTGTAAAGAGGCCGAACAGCCCGGCCTTCAACAGGATACCGGAGACCATGGGCGAGACATCGGTCTCCGCCTCGGCATGGGCACCGGGCAGCCAGATGTGCAGCCCCAGGGCCGCTGTCTTGGTCATAAAACCGATGGCCAGCAGCAGGAAGACCCAGGGCGCCGTCTCTTTGCCCACCAGAGAGAGCTGAACCAGCAGCATGTGCGAATCACCGGCAGCCGCCAGCGCAAAGCCCATGAGAACCAGAAAAGCCCCCCCCAGGGAGAAGAGGAGATAGGAGAGCGCATGGGGCTCCGAATGCTTGCCACGCATGATCAGAAAATAGGAACCGACGGTCAGCGACTCCCAGGCGGCGAAGAAGTTGAAACTGTCCTTGGCCACGATCAGCATGGCCAGACCGGCATACATGAGCATGGCCGAGGGGTAAAAGCCGATGCGCCGCCCCTCGACGTGGTAACTGGCCAGCAGAATGATGGCACCACCCAGCAGCATGACACTGGCAAAGATCAGATGCAGTGGATCGTAGCCCTGCCAGGTCATGGCAAACCAGCCAACCAGACCGGCAATGGCCAGGGTGTTCTTGATCCTGGCCGGCAGCCATTCCAGGGCCAGAAAGGCCAGGGCAAAGAGCATCGGAACCGCATGCAGCAGGTTGTCGTGACCGGAGAGTGCCCCCCAGATATAGCCCATCCCCCAACCCCCGGCCAAAACCACCGAGAGCACCACCAGCTTGTGGGGTGTCAGAATGACCGGTGCCGGATCCTCCTCCCGCTTGATGACGTAGCCGAACCAGCGGAACAGGTAGGCGGCCTCCAGCAGGGCGCCGAACAGCATCAGGGCCAGGAGGGTCAGACGGCCATGGCTGGCCAGCAGGTGGGCCAGCTCCCACTTGGCATAGAAACCGGGAAACGGCGGCAGGCCGATGAGCAGGGAGAGGAAACTGGCAAAGGCCAGAATCAGAAAGGGGTGGCGGCGCAGTGCCGTCCAGCTGGTCAGCTCGCGCCCGGCAACGAGGCCGGATAGCCAGAACAGGCCCGATTTGGCCAGGGCATGGGCCAACAAGATGCCGCCGCCAATAAAGAGGAACTGGTCGCCCAGGATGTCGCGCTGGCCGATCACCATCAGCACCAGACTGACCTGCCCCACCGAGGAGTAGCCCAGCAGACGCCGGTCGGTGGTCTGGGAGAGACCAAACAGGTTGGCCCCGACAAAACCGAGAATGCCGATGCCGGAGACCAGCGGCAGCCACTCCTGGCCACCGATCACCACCACCTTGCTGACCACAAACAGCGCGGCACTGCCCATGGCCGCCGAGATCATGGCGGAGAAGGCGGGGTGGGCCGATTCGTAGATATCCAGCGCCCAGCCGTTGGCGGGAAAGGGTTTGACCTCGGCAATCACCGCCATGAGCATGAAGAAAAAGGCCAGCCCCCCACCCTTCACCAGCAGGGGCGACGCGGCTACCATGCCATCAATGTTCAAGGTGCCGGTGGCGTGGTAGGCAAAGATGATCCCCAGCAGCAGCATGAGAGAGATCAGCTGGGCGGCGATCAGATACTTGAAGCCTGCCGCCAGAGCGCGGTGATCCTGCGACAACAAAATCAGCCCCCCGGTGGCGATGACCATCAACTCGGCAAAGACGAAGAGGTTGAAGAGGTCACGGGTCAGAATCAGCCCACAGAGCGCCATGCTGAAAACCAGCAACACCGCCATCGCCCGCCCCCCCTGTTTCATCAGGGTATCGCGCAGATAAATAGTCGAAAGAAATCCGCAAAAACTCACCAGCCAGCAGAGCACCGCCTCGGGCAACCCCATACGCAGATTGATGGCAAAGGGGGGCTCGGTACCGGCGGTGGTGAAGCTCATCGCCTGAGCGCCCTCAAAAGCAAAGGCCCAGACCCATCCCGCCGCGATCAGGGCCATCACCATGAGTGCGGAGAGGGTCAGAAAATAGGAGAAGACCCGCCGCCCCTTCAGCAGCCCCAGCAGAAAGGCCGCGCCCAAACCGACAGCGATGATCAGGATGGGATTTACCATTTGAGATCCCGGAGTTTGGCAATGTTGAGGGTGCCGTGGGTGACATAGAGCCGATAGGCATAGGCCAGCATCAGGGCGGTAACCCCCAGACCGATGACGATAGCCGTCAGTACCAGCGCCTGAGGCAAGGGGTCGATGATGCGTTGGGCCGCTTCAGCCGCTGTTACCTTGGCATCCAGAATCGGCGCGGTGCGGCCCGGCATATAGCCCACCGCCACCATCACCAGGTTGATCCCGGTATTGGCCAGGGTAAAGGCCACGATCATGCGCAGGATGTGGCGATTGGTCAGGGCGCCGTAGAGGCCGATCAGGATCAGCAGAAAACCGGTGGCCATGATCACGATCTCCATCAGGACTCCTCCGACTCCACCAGATGGGCCAACATGGAACTGAACTCCGCCCCCACCTTCAGCCCCACAAAGGCGTAGATCACAGGAATCGCCCCGGCCGAGAAGAGATCGCCCAGGGTGCCCGTGGGCAAGAAACGGTTGTCGAGAAAACCACCGGCAAAGAGCATTCCCAACACGCCGGCCAGAACAAAGACCAGGCCGGAGACCGACTCCACCCGGGCGATGAGGTCGTGGCTGAATCGCTTGGCCGGATCGGTCAGGAGCAGCAGCAGCATGCCCGAGGCCAGGATGGCGCCGCCCTGGAAGCCGCCGCCGGGGGTCAGGTGACCATTGATGAAGACATAGACACCAAACAGGAAAATCAGCGGCACCAGCAGATTCTTGCCCGTGGTCAGCAGCTCGCCGGAGGGTGGCGGTGGCTCTGTCTGTTTCGCCGCCTTACCCCGGCCCCAGGAGAGCACCAGCCCGACGATGGCGGCGGTGAGGAAGAGCACCGTCACCTCGCCCAGGGTATCCAGCCCCCGATAGGTGACGATGATGGCGGCCACCAGATTGGCGGCTCCGATCTCCTGGGCGGTGTGATCGGCGTAGTAACGACCGGTCTGGTTCAGCACCTGATCGGGACTGTAGTTCATGAGCAGACTGGCGAAGAGCAGGCCAAAGCCGCACAGCAAAAGAATCACAAAGGCACGTCTAATCATCGTCACAATCCCTGACGCGTCCCAGCACGAAGAAGAACAGAAAGGTGGTCAGACCGCTGCCGATGGCCGCTTCGGTCATGGCCACGTCGGGAGCGGCCAACAACAGAAACTGCACCGAAGCCAGCAGGCTCACCGCCCCGGCAGCCAGAATCGCCACCGGCAGGCTTTTGCGGGTCACCGCCACCCAGGCGGCGCCGATCATGGCCAGGGCCAGGAGCAGACTCATGTAGGGCATCAAATCCGCCATCAGGACTCCCCCTTATCTTCCGCCAGCCGATCCACACTGGTGGCATCGGCCTTGGGGGAGCCACTGCGGTGGGCCGCACGGGCCAGCACCTGGGACGAGAGCGGATTGGTAAAGAGCAGAAAGATCCCAATGAGCAGCAGCTTCAGGGCCAGCTCGGGACGCAGAAAGGCCGCTCCGGTCAGGGTCAGCAGCGTGCCCAGAGTAGTCGCTTTGGCACCGGCCTGGATACGGTTATAGATGTCCGGCATCCGCACCAGCCCCAGGCCGCTGAGCAGCAAAAAGCTCGTCCCCACCAGGAGAAACAGGCTGCCGATGAGATCCATCAGAGCCCCCATCAGAACCCCTTCTCCAGATAGCGGGCAATGACAATGACACCGAGGAAGGAAAGCAGGGCGTAGACCATGGCCACATCCAGGTAGATGGCCCGCTCTTCGGTCAAGGCCGTCAGCACAATGCCGGTGATGGAGATAATGGTCAGACCGTCAAAAGCGATCACGCGATCCGCTGCTGTTGGCCCTTTGACGAAGCGCCACAGAGCCATCACAAAGGCCAGGGCGGCGAAAATGGCGGAGAGTGTGATCAGGGCATCAACCATAAATGACCTCAAGGTAGGTCTCGAAACCGGCCACGATGCGGGCGGTGGCCTCTTCGATATCGTCTGTCTCAATCCGCACCCAGTGAACGTAGAGCCATTCCCCGTCCAGATCCACCGTCAGGGTGCCGGGGGTCAGGGTGATGGAATTGGCCAGCATTAACCGGCCCATGCGGCTCTTCAGCCTGGTGCGTACCTTGACGATGCCGGGTTTGATCGGCAGTGAGGGCGAAACCACGATGGCGGCCAGACGCAGATTGGCCTTGGCCAGCTCGGTGAAAAAGTAGCCGAAGTAGCGGAAGCCCATGACAAAGGCCTCCGGGGTGGCACGAAATTCGGTAAAGAATGACAAACCATCACGGAAGATGAGAGCGATGGTCATAGAGGCCAGCACACCGAACAAGAGCACATCCCAGGCCAGGGAACCGTTCAGCATCACCCAGAACAGCATCAGGGTGCCAAAGAGCACCCACACCTCACGGGTGAGTCGGGAAAGGATGGCGGCAGGCAGATCAGCTAGCAAATGGAGGCCTCAGGACTGCAACAGGGTGGTTATAAAGCACGATTGAAGCCAAGTATAGGCAATACCCAGAGCAAGATAACAATGATATTTTTGTTTCAATAACCAAGATTTTGATCAATATCAAACAGACCGCAACAAAAATGCCCCCGACATTGACCCAGCAACCCCATGAAAAAGGTGCCGATTTTCTGGCCCAGGACATCGCCTGCCTCAACCCGGAGAATCTGAACGCCACCCTGGTCTCCTCACTGGGCAGCCATTGCGAGGTCTGGCGCAGCAACTTTAAACCACGACATCCCGGCCAGACAGAGCTCTATCCCTATGTGGAGTTCGTCATCAAGTATCCCCGCAAAGGGCTTAGCCGGGCGGAAATCAGGATTCTTGGACGCCACTATCAACGGCTGAAGGAGAGCCTGGAGGACGTCATTCCCAGCGCCCTTTTCTGCCTGACCCGTATCAATGGTACCGAGAATATCTGCGTACTGGCCGAGGCGGTCAACATCTGGTTTGACCTGACCCATCCCCATAACCGCCAGGAGACCATCGAGCTGTTGCGCAAACACCCCAAACCCCGCATTCAGCTGCAACGGTTTCTGGATACGGCCAATGCCTGGCGCGATCAGGGTCGTCTGATTGACCTCTATGGCCCCAACAACCTCATTCTGGACACCAACCGCCAGGTACGATACCTGGACTCCTATTTCGTCTTTTTCTTCGAAGACATGCTGTTATGGGATAATGACCCCGACAGCCAACTGGCCTACCAGATCGAATACAGTTTGCAACGCCTGGACTACCTGAATGCCCTACTCGCAGCAGTGACGCCCGACGATCACTCACCCTGCCCCAACCGCACGGAGCCTTTATGAAACCCTTGGCACGACGCATTGCCACTCTTTTTCTGGCCGCCTTCACTTCTTTTGCAGCGGCCCAGAAACCCCAGATCCAGCCCCTCCAGACAGCCGTCATCAAGGCCACAGCCGGACTCTGCAACCGGGGGGCGGTTTGCCGGGCACATCGGGCAGGGGTCTGGATCCCCGAACAGGATGTCGCCATTCTCGCCGTCAACGTCGCCGAGCAGGCCGATGTCAAACTCTACGTCGATCTGGAAATCAGCACCAGGCCCGAGATGTACCAGTGCAACGGCGGCAATGCCACCGGCTGCATCTTCCGCATGAAATATGCCGGCCCCGGCCTTTACGACTACGGTGCCCGTAGCGGCAGCACCTACCTGGGTTCCAACATCACCGACACCGGTATCAGCTTCCCCACCGGCTACGGCATCATGGTCAAAGCCGGTACCCCGATCTATATCCACCTGGACGTCATCAACGGGTCACTGGTCGATCTTTCGGTGGATCAGGATGCCTGGCTTTATTACACGCCTTTGCAGTAACCGTCCGGGCATTCCGGATACCGCTGAAAAATACAGCGGCATCCGAAGCAGACACTGATCAGGTCCAGGCAGCCGCGATCACTGGTTGCAACTGCTCCTGCAGCTCCGCAGAGAGTGCCGTCTCCCCCAGGGCCGGGGGATCGAAGGCCGCCATGGCGGAGACCAGCTGATTGACCTGGCTGGCCAGCAGGGCAGCGCCATCGCTCAGTTCGATCTGCTCCACCTGGCTGTTGCTGTCGGCATACCAGTTGTTGATGGTCACACCGTCATCGGTACCGACAAGCTGGATATTGAGGTCGTTGCCGTTCTGGCTGAACCAGAGCGCATCGGCCTCGATACCGGCGCCGAACAGCAACCG